>JALYNK010000162.1 GCA_030773235.1 Actinomycetota bacterium
GACGTCGGGTGCGCGAGCCCCGACGACCGGCCGGCGCGCCCTCGACCGAGGACGGCTCGGCCCCCTGGCGAGCACTCTCGGCGGCGCCGGCCGCGCCGCTCGTGGCCTGCGAGCTGGCCCCGGCGCCCGCCCGCACCGTCTGGTCCAGGCCCCGCACGGCCGCGTCCGTGACGCGCCCGGTGGTGCCGGAGACGGCCTGCAGCACGCTCTTGGTGAACTCGCGCTGCGTCTGCAGCACCCGCTCCGCGAAGTCGAACGCGCTGTCGACCATCGCGCTCATGTCGGTCATCTGCCCGCCGCCTCTCCCGCCCGCGAGCCGCTGCACCGAGTCGGCCCACACGCGCACGGCGTTGTTGACCGCCTCCTGGCCCTGCCGCGCGATCCTGCTGAACTGCTCGTTGGGGCTGGCCACTGCTCGACTCCCTCCCTGACACCGGCGGGGCCGCTCCCCGGGCCGGTCTGCGGCCGACGCTCTCCGCGAGGTCGACGCGGTCAAGCCTCGCCGCTCCGGTGCCGAGACGCTGGTGAGCCCCGTCACCGTCCGGTTGGCGGCGGTCAGAACTGGATATTCTGGTCTAGCCGCGTGGGCGTCGTCGCGGCCCCCTTCTCCTCGTACGGAGGACCTCTGTGACCGCTCCCACCCTGCCGCCGGTCGTGACCGGCGCGCCGGTGACCTGTCCGCCGCTCCCGACCGGCAACGGCTCGGTCGAGCTGCCGGCGCAGCTCGCTGCGAGCGGCCTCAAGGTGCTCAAGGCCGCCGTGGTGGAGGGTTTCAGGTACTGGAAGCAGGTCCCGGGCCGGGGCTTCCCGCCGGTGACGGCCGTGACCGACCTGGCCCGCTGGGTGCACGTCATGACCGACCGGCGCCCGCCGCAGTGGGCCACCCAGCACACGATCGTCTTCGAGACCCCCGTCGCCCGGCTGCGCGACTTCTCTGACCCCGACGCCGGCGACGTCGTTCCCACGCTGTTCCTGCCGCCGCAGGCGGGTCACGACTCCTGCATCGTCGACTTCAGCCCCAGGCAGAGCCAGATCAAGGTCGCCAAGGCCGCCGGGCTCACCCGCGTCTACGCGATGGACTGGGTCGGCGCGACCCCGCAGCACGCCGACGCGCAGGTCGATGACTACCTCGCGGTGCTCGACCGGGCCGTCGAGCACGCTGGCGGCCGGGTCAACCTCGTCGGCGACTGCCAGGGCGGCTGGCTCGCCACCATCTGGGCCGCGCTGAACCCGGAGAAGGTCCACACGCTGACCATCGCCGGCGCGCCGATCGACTTCACGATCGGCAAGCCGCAGATCGCCTCGTGGGTGTCGTTCATGGGTGGCAACGACCTGGCTGCCTACCGCGCGATCGTCCGCCGCAACGGCGGCGTCATGCCCGGTCGCCACATGCTGAACGGCTTCATCAGCCTCAAGCCGGAGTCCGAGGCCGAGAAGCAGCTCCAGCTGCTGTCGCACCTCGACGACCAGGACTACCTCGCCCGCTACCGCGAGTTCGAGGACTGGTTCAAGCACACCCAGGACATCCCCGGGCCGTTCTACCTGTGGATCATCCAGCACCTGTTCCGCGACAACGAGTTGGTGCGCGGCGAGCTCGAGATCGGCGGCCGCACGGTCCGGCTCGGTGACATCACCTGCCCGGTGTACCTGCTCGGCGGCGCCACCGACCACATCACGCCGCCCGCCCAGGTGTTCGCCGCCGCCGACCACGTCGGCACGCCGGCAGAGGACATCACCAAGGCCACGACGTCCGGCGGGCACCTCGGCCTGTTCATGGGCAGCGAGGCGCTGCGCGAGTACTGGCCGAAGATCCTCACCGATGTGGCCCGCCGCTCCCGGCGCTCCGTGCCGGCCGAGGCCGAGGTCCGCGACGCCATCGCGCCGCACGACCCGCTGGTCCCCGCGCCCTAGCTCCCCCGACCGGCCGACCGCCCGCGAGCGGTCGCGGGCGGTCGGGCACGCTCTCCCTCTCCGGACGAGAGGGAGAGCTCGTGAGCGAGGCCACCGCCTCCGGCACCGCGCAGCGCGTGGTCCGGCTGGCCGACCTACCGGCCCTGGCCGGGCAACACCTCGGGACCAGCCGTCCGCTGCAGGTCACGCAGGCTGACGTCGACGCGTTCGCCGAGGTCACACGCGACCGCCAGTGGCTGCACGTCGACCCGCAGCGCGCTGCCTCGGGACCGTTCGGCACGACCATCGCCCACGGCTACCTCACGCTGTCGCTGGCCACCGCGCTGCTCTGGGACGTGCTCGAGGTGCCGGACGCCCGGCAGATCGTCAACATCGGGCTCGACCGGGTGCGCTTCACCGCGCCGGTGCCCACCGGGTCGCACCTGCGGGCTGACGTGGCGCTGAACACGGTCCGCGAGGTGCGCGGCGGGCTGCAGGTGACCTGCGGCTTGACGTACCACGTGGCGGGCGGCGAGCGGCCGGTGTGCACGGCCGACGTCGTGCTGCGCTACTACGCCTGACCGTGCCGCCCGGCCGATCCGGCCCGGTTGATCTGGTGCGGAGCACGGTAGGAGCGCCCCGTGGCCAGTCGTCGGCGGAGCGCGGGCTCGTGAGCGGAGCTCCCTGGACCTCCGGACCGGAAGCTCTCTGGCTCTCCGGGCCGGGGAGCGGCTCGACGTCACCCGAATCCGCGAGCCTGCCGCTGGCCAGTACGCGGCTGGGCGCCGGCCCCCCGCTGCTGCTGCTGCCCGGGCTCGCCTCGCCGCGCGACGAGTTCGCGCAGGTGTTGCCGCAGCTGGCACAGCGGTACGACGTGCTGGCGCTCGACCTCCCCGGCCAGGGCGCCAGCCCCTCCCTGCCCCCGGAGGTCCTGCCGACGGTGACCGCGCTGACCGACGCGGTGGAGCGCGAGCTCGACCGCGCTGGTCTCGCGGCGGCGCACGTCCTCGGCGTCTCGCTGGGCGGCCGGGTGGCGCTGGAGCTGGCCCGCCGCGGGCGGGCGTTGTCGGTCGTCGCGATCGCGCCCACCGGCCCGGTGACCCCCGTCGAGCGGGCGTACCAGGTGGCGGTGCTCGCGCTGTCGCGGGCGGGCATGCGGGTCGTCGCACCCGCGGCCGACCTGCTGCTGCGCCTGCCCCCGCTGCGGGCGGCGGTGCTGGCGCCGCTGCGGGCCCAGGGCTGGCGGGTGCCTGCCCCGGAGGCCGCGGCGCTCGCGCGCTCCTTCGCCTACTCGCCGGACTTCTGGCGACTCCTCGGGTTCGCCATGGCGCCCGAGGCCACGATCGACTACCGGAGCGTCACGTGCCCGGTCGTGCTCGCGCAGGGCACGCACGACGTGATCTCGCTGGGGCAGGTGCTCCGGCTGGTCACCCTCGTTCCGGGCGCCCGGTTCGCGCTCCTGCCGCTCGCGGGGCACAGCGCGGTGGGCGACGTGCCCGACCGAGTGCTGGAGCTGGTCGCTGACGCGGTGGCCGCGGCGCGCGGCTCCCGGCCGGCCCCAGGCGCCCGCGCCTGAGCGGCACCGCTCAGCGCCGCCCGCGGGCGGCGGTGCGGACGAGCAGTGCTCCGGCGCCGAGCAGCGACAGCCGGACGAACGGGTGCAGCTGCAGCCAGGTGTACGCGCTGCGCTGCCGGACCATGCTGCGCAGGCTGCCCTCCACCTGCGCGACGCCCTCGAGCGGCGCGTCGAGGTTGTCCGGCGCCGACTGCGGCTTCGCCTCCCCGGTGTCGTGGGCCTCGAAGCCGACCCGCACCATGAGCGCGTCGAGAAGCCGGGGCGACAGCTGCTGCCCCACGATCAGCGCCTTGGCCGCGCCCCCGACGACGAGGTCGCGGCGCGGGTGCTCGGCGACGAACAGCAGCGCGTCGACGACGACGGACGGCGGGTAGACGGGCGGCGGCGCCGTCGGCTTCACCCCGATCTTCGTGCGCGACTGGTCGAACAGCGGCGTGTTGACCGTCGCCGGCAGCACGTTGGTGATGCTCACGGGGAGCCGCTCACGCTGCACCTCCATGCGCAGTGTCTCGAGAAACCCGTCGACGCCGTGCTTGGCCGAGCAGTACGCGCTCTGCAGCGGCACCGAGCGGCGGGCCCCCATCGAGGTGACCGAGATGAAGGCCCCGCCGCGCTCGCGCAGGTGCGGCAGCGCGGCCCACGCGCCGTGCACCTGACCGAGCAGGTTGACCTTGAGCACCCGCTCGAACTCCTGCGGGGTCGTCTGCTCGAACGGCGCGAACAGCGCGACCGCCGCCAGGTGGATCCACGTGTCGAGCCGGCCGTGCTCCTGCACGGCGCGGTCGGCCACCGCCCGGACCTGCTCGGGGTCGGTCACGTCGGCCACCACCGCGGTGGCGGAGCCGCCCGCCGCGCGGATCTCGTCGACCAGGGAGTCCAGCGCGCTGCCCGATCGCGCCGCGACGACGACCCGCGCGCCGCGCTCCGCGAAGCGCGTCGCGGCCAGCCGGCCGATCCCGCTGGAGGCCCCCATGAGGACGACGACCTGCTCGGACACGGGCTTCAGGCGGGGCTTGGGCACCCCGCGCGACTACCCGGACGTCCGGCGTGCACTCCCGTCGTCGGCGGATTGCGCGCGCGGCGGTGCCGGCCGGACCACGAGGTCGGACAGCAGGGTGGCGGTGGCCTGCGCGACGGCCTCGACC
>JALYNK010000163.1 GCA_030773235.1 Actinomycetota bacterium
GCTGCACCGCGCCCGGACGAGGGCCGCGTGCTACGCGTCGACCGGCCGGCCGACCGCGCGGATCCCGAGCGGCTCCCGCTCCGTGCCGCGCTCCTGGTCCGCGCTGCCCCGGCGCCGGAGCGGGTCCGCGACGGCGCGGGGCTCCGGGTCGACGCGCTGCGGGAGGCCATGCGCGGACCGTACCTGCGGGGCCGGACACCTCCGACCCGAGCGCGGGCAGACACGCCGGACGCGGTCAGACCTCGACGACCACCGGGATGATCATCGGACGGCGGCGGTACGTGTCGCTCACCCAGCGGCCCATGACGCGGCGGACCGCCTGCGCGATCCGGTGCACGTCGGTGACGCCTTCGCGGGCGGCCGCGTCGAGCTCGGCCTCGATGAGCGGTCGCACCGGGTCGAAGGCGCGCGGGTCGTCGGTGAACCCGCGGGCGGCGATCTGCGGTCCGGCGGAGATCTTGCCGGTCACGGCGTCGATGGCGATCGTCACCGAGATGAAGCCCTCGTCGCCGAGGATGCGCCGGTCCTTCAGCGTCGCCTCGCCGATGTCGCCGACCTCGAGCCCGTCGACGTACACGTAGCCGCAGGGCACCGCTCCGACCACGGACGCCCTGCCGTCCACGAGGTCGACCACGACGCCGTCCTCGGCGAGCACGATCCGGTCGGCCGGCACGCCGACCAGCCGCGCGAGCGCCGCGTGGGCGCGCAGGTGGCGCCACTCCCCGTGCACCGGCATGAGGTTGGCCGGCCGCGTGGCGTTGAGCAGGTACATCAGCTCGCCGGCGGGGGCGTGGCCGGACACGTGGACCTTCGCGACGCCCTTGTGGACGACCCGCGCTCCCCATCGGGACAGGCCGTTGATGACCCGGTACACCGCGTTCTCGTTGCCCGGGATCAGGCTCGAGGCCAGCACGACGGTGTCCTGCGGCTCGATGCGGATCTGGTGGTGGCTGCGGTTGGCCATCCGCGACAGCGCCGACAGCGGCTCCCCCTGGGACCCCGTCGACACGAGCACCACGCGGGTCTCCGGGAGCTCGTCCACGTCACGCATGTCGACGAGCAGCCCGTCCGGTACGCGCAGGAGCCCGAGGTCGCGGGCGACGCCCATGTTGCGGACCATCGACCGGCCGACGAACGCCACGTGCCGCCCGTGCCGCTCGGCGGCGTCGAGGACCTGCTGGACGCGGTGCACGTGGCTCGCGAAGCAGGCGACGACGACCCGGCCCTCGGCCGTGCGCACCACCTCGTCGAGCACCGGCCCGATCTCGCGCTCGGGGGTGACGAACCCCGGCACCTCGGCGTTGGTGGAGTCGGACAGCAGCAGGTCGACGCCTTCGCGGCCGAGCCGGGCGAAGCCGCCCAGGTCGGTCAGCCGCCCGTCCAGCGGGATCTGGTCCATCTTGAAGTCGCCGGTGTGCAGGGCGACCCCGGCCCGGGTGCGGATCGCCACCGCGAGCGCGTCGGGGATCGAGTGGTTGACCGCGAAGAACTCGAGCCCGAACGGGCCGACCTGCAGCGTCTGCTCCTCGGCGACCTGGCGCAGCACCGGCACGATGCGGTGCTCGCGCAGCTTCGCGTCGAGCAGCGCGAGGGTGAAGCGGCTGCCGATCACGGGCAGGTCGCGCTTCTCGCGCAGCAGGTACGGCACCGCACCGAGGTGGTCCTCGTGCCCGTGCGTGAGGACGAGCGCCTCGACGTCGTCCCAGCGCTCTCGCAGGGACGAGAAGTCGGGGAGGATGAGGTCGATCCCCGGCTGCTCCTCCTCGGGGAACAGCACGCCGCAGTCGACGATGAGCAGCCGGCCGGCGTGCTCGAAGACCGTCATGTTGCGGCCGATCTCGCCGAGCCCGCCGAGCGGCGTGATGCGCAGGCCCCCGTCGGGCAGGGGCGGCGGCGGACCGAGCTCGGGGTGGGGGTGGCTCACCCCAGCACCCCGGCGAGGTCCGCGCGCAGCGTCTCGACCTGCTCGGCGGTGGCGTCGACGAGCGGCAGGCGGACGGGCCCGACCGGCAGCCCGGTGAGCGCCAGTGCCGCCTTGGCGAGGATGACGCCCTGCGTGCGGAACATCCCGGCGTACACCGGCTGCAGCGCCGTGTTGACCGCACGGGCGCGGGCGACGTCGCCGCGCTCGTACGCCTGCACGAGCTCGACGAGCTGCGGCGTGACGACGTGGCTGACCACGCTGACGAAGCCGGCGGCGCCGATCGACAGCAGCGGGAGGTTGAGCGCGTCCGTACCGCTGTAGACCGCGAGGTCGGTCTCGGCGAGCAGCCGGCTCGTCGCTGCGAGATCGTCCTTGGCGTCCTTCACCGCGACGATCTGCGGGTGCTGCGCCAAGCGGACGAGCACCTCGTGGCGCAGCGCGAGACCGGTGCGCCCCGGGATGTCGTAGAGCATCACCGGGAGATCGGTCGCCCCCGCGGACCGCTCGTAGTGCGCGACGAGCCCGGCGTCCGGCGGCTTGGAGTAGTACGGCGTGACCGACAGCAGGCCGTGCGCGCCGGCCTTCTCCGCGTCGCGGGCGAGCTCGACCGTGTGCGCGGTGTCGTTGCTGCCGACGCCGGCGACCACCTGCGCGCGGTCGCCGACGGCGTCGACCACCGCCCGGACCAGGTCGGCCTGCTCCTGGCGGGTGGTCGTCGGGGACTCACCCGTCGTGCCGTTGACGACCAGCCCGTCGTTGCCCTGGCGCACCAGCCGGTCGGCGAGCACCGCCGCCGTGGCGAGGTCGAGCGCGCCGTCGGCGGTGAACGGGGTGACCATCGCGGTGAGGACCCGCCCGAAGGGGGCCTGCGGCGCCGTCATGGCGCGAGGCTACCCAGCGGCACGGACTCGGGACCGCGACGAGACACGGCCGGCGCCTCAGCCTTCAGTCCTCAGCCCTCGCCGACGAGCGGGCTGCTGGCGACCTCGGTGCCGTCCGGCAGCCGGGTGACGGTGAAGTCGGCAAAGGCGTTCGGTGCGACGCGCTGCAGCTCGCGCAGCATCGCGATGGCGAGCTCGCGGATCTCGACGTCGGCGTGCTCGCTGGCGCGCATGGCCACGAAGTGGCGCAGCGCGCGGTAGTTGCCGGTGACGACGATGCGCGTCTCGGTCGCGTTGGGCAGCACGGCCCGGGCCGCCTGCCGCGCCTGCTTGCGCCGGCTGGTGAGGTTGTCGACGCCCGCGAACTTCTTCTCCAGGCCCTCCAGCAGCTGGGTGTACGCGGCGAGCGCGGCGTCGGTGGCGCCGACGAACAGCGCGTGCAGCTCGGGGTCGTCGGCGATGACGTCCGGCTCCACCATCGCGGCGTCGCGCTCCGGGACGTACCGCTGGCTGAGCTGCGAGTAGCTGAAGTGCCGGTGCCGGATGAGCTCGTGGGTGAGCGAGCGTGAGACGCCGGTGAGGTAGAAGGTCACGCTGCCGTGCTCCAGCACGGACAGGTGGCCGACCTCGAGGATGTGCCGCAGGTAGCCCTCGTTGCTGGCGGTCGCCGGGTTCGGCTTGTTCCAGGACTGGTAGCAGGCGCGACCGGCGAACTCGGCGAGCGCCGAGCCCCCGTCGGCGTCGGTCGACCACGGGACGTCGGCCGGCGGCTCGAAGTGCGTGTAGCCGATGACCTGGACCGAGAGCGGGGCGAGCGCGGGCACGTCGTCTCCGGGGAGGGGTGCGGGTGCCCTCGTGGCGGGGGAAGCAGGGCCCGGCGAGCCTAACCGTGCTCTCCCGCCCGACCGGCCAGCCGCGCCGGGACCGGCAGCGACGGGCGGCCTCACCCGAGCGCGACGTGCAGCGCCGCGGCGAGGTCGCCCCGGGGCGCGACGACGACGTCGCCGAGGCCCTGCCAGTCCGCGGCCCGGCGCAGCTCGGCGGCGAGCGCTCCGGCCACCTCGGCCGGGACTGCGCCCGGCTCGCACCAGGCGGCCGGCACGCGCAGGACGCCCGCGGCGCGGTCGCTCTTGACGTCGACCCGGGCGGCGAGCCGGCCCTCGTGCAGGAACGGCAGCACGTAGTAGCCGTGCACCCGCTTCGGCGCCGGGACGTAGATCTCGATGCGGTAGTCGAAGCCGAACAGCCGCGCGGTGCGCGAGCGCTCCCAGACCAGCGGGTCGAACGGCGACAGGAGCGCGGTGGCGGCCACCCGCCGAGGCAGGCGGGCCTGCGGGTGCAGGTACGCGGGCGCGCGCCAGCCCTCCACCTCGACCCGCAGCAGCGACCCGTCCTCCGCGAGCCCGCGCACGGCCGCGGCGGCCTCCTGGACCCGCAGCCGGAAGTAGTCGCGCAGATCGCGCTCGGTGGCCACGCCGAGGGCCCGCGCGGCGAGCAGCACCAGCTCGCGCTGCGCCTCCGGGCGCGCCGGGGTGGGCCGGGCCAGCACCTCGGCGGGCAGGACGCGCTCGACCAGGTCGTACCGCCGCTCGAAGCCGCGGCGCTCGGCCGTCGTCACCCGGCCCGCCCAGAACAGGTACTCCAGCGCGACCTTCGCGTCGTCCCAGGACCACCAGGTGCCGCCGCGCCGCGGGGCGTCGCGGAGGTCGCCGGCGCCGACCGGTCCCTCCTGCTCGACCCGGCGGAGGACCTGAGCGACGTACTCCGGCCGTTCGCGCATGACCCGCAGCGG
>JALYNK010000164.1 GCA_030773235.1 Actinomycetota bacterium
GGTGGAGCACCTGGCGCTCGCCGCTGCCATGCGCCCGGACATCAACTACTACGGCACCGCGCTGCGTGGCGCGCGCGCCGCCCTCACCGCGTCGCGCCGCTGACCCGCGTCGGGGACCGGCTGGGCGACTGCGAGCGCGCCCTGGCCGAGGCCTACGACGCGGCGTTGTACGACCTCGACGGGGTGCTGTACCTCGCCGGCCAGCCGGTGCCGCACGCCGCGGTCAGCGTCGCGGCGGCTGCGACAGCCGGCCTCCGGCCCGCGTACGTCACGAACAACGCCTCGCGCCGGCCGCCGCTGGTGGCTGCGGCGTTGCGCGCGCTCGGCATCGCGGCCGACGACGAGGACGTCGTGACGAGCGGGCAGGCGGCGGCCCGCTGGCTGGCCGAGCGGCTCCCGGCAGGGAGCGCGGTGCTCGTGCTGGGCACCGAGAGCCTGGCCGAGGAGGTCGCCGACAGCGGCCTCACACCGGTGCGGTCGGCCGACGACGCCCCGGCAGCCGTGGTCCAGGGGCTGGCTCCGGAGACCGGGTGGACCGAGCTGGCCGAAGCGGCGGTGGCGCTCCGGTCCGGAGCGCTCTGGGTGGCCGGGAACGCGGACAGCACGTACCCGAGCCCCCGGGGACCGCTGCCCGGCAACGGCGCGATGGTGGCGGCGCTGCGCACCGCCACGGGTCGCACGCCCGTCGTCGTCGGGAAGCCCGAGCCGGAGCTGCACCGCCTGACGGTCGAGCGGGTCGGGGCGCGCCGCCCCCTCGTGGTGGGCGACCGGCTGGACACCGACGTGCTCGGCGCCGTCCGGGCGGGGGCGGACAGCCTGCTCGTGCTCACCGGGGTCGTCGACCGGGCCGAGCTGCTGAAGGCGCCGGCCGGGTGCCGCCCCACGTACGTCGCGGACGACCTGCGCGGGCTCCTGCGGCCCCAGCCGCCGGTGGACGGCGACACGGCGCACGCCCGGTGCGGGGGTGCGCGGGCCGTCTGGGACGGCGCGGCGCTGCGGGTGCGGGGCGGGGACGAGGAGGGCTTGCGCGCGCTGTGCGCACTCGCCTGGCGTCGTAGCGACGCCGGCCTGTCGGTCTCTGGCGACGTGGTCGACGAGCAGTAGCGTCGGCCCGGCGGGCGCGACGCCCTCGCAGACCGCCTGGTGGCGCTGCCCGTACGGGCAGTCCCGTGCGGCAGCGACGCAGCTCGCGCAGCGGGTGGTCCGGGCAGTGCGTGACCAGCAGGACGGAGGCGACGCGTGGCGGACGGGAACTGGACAGCTGAGCTCGAGGCGCTCCTCGCCGGGCTGCCGGAACGGCCGGTGCGCGAGCACGCCGAGGTGTACGAGGGCCTGCACCGGGTGCTGCAGGACGCGCTGGGCCGCCTCGACGAGGGCTGAGGTGCCCCGGCGCGCCCGCCTGGACGCCGAGCTCGTCCGCCGGGGGTTGGCGCGCAGCCGCGAGCACGCTGCCCAGCTCATCGCCGCGGGCGCCGTCCGGGTCGCGGGGCAGGTGGCGCTCAAGCCGGCCACCGGCGTCGAGCCGGCGGCGCCGCTCGTCGTGGAGGAGCAGGAGCCGGGGGAGAAGTACGTGTCCCGGGGCGCGCACAAGCTCGCCGGCGCGCTGGACGCCTTCGGTTTCGACCCGGCGAGGCGCAGAGCGCTCGACGCGGGCGCGTCGACGGGCGGCTTCACCGACGTCCTGCTGCGCCGTGGGGTCGCGCACGTCGTCGCGGTGGACGTCGGCTACGGCCAGCTGGCCTGGTCGCTGCGGACCGACCCGCGCGTCACGGTGGTCGAGCGCACCAACGTGCGCGGCCTGCAGCCGGAGGACATCGGGGGCCCGGTCGACCTGGTGGTGGCCGACCTGTCCTTCATCCCGCTGGGGCTCGTCCTGCCTGCGCTCGTGCGCTGCGCCCGTCCCGGCGCCGACCTGCTCCTGCTCGTCAAGCCGCAGTTCGAGGTGGGCAGACAGTGTCTTCCAGCAGGCGGGGTGGTGCGCGACCCGGCCGATCGCGCTGCCGCGGTCCGCCGCGTCGCGGAGCAGGCGCACGAGCTGGATCTGGGCGTCCGTGGCGTCGTGGCCAGTTCGCTGCCCGGTCCCAGCGGCAACGTCGAGTACGTGCTGTGGCTCGGCGCGGGTGCGCCGCCGCTCGTCCCGGACGACCTGGCGCGCGCGGTGCAGGAGGGCCCGCAGTAGGGCTCCTCAGGCGCGCTCCCCGGCGGTCGCAGAGAGGCGGCAGCAGCGGTCCGCCGGCGGCGCTCGACCGGCAGCGTCGCGTCCTACCCGAGGTGACGGCTCGTCGCGGTCGCGGTGGTCGTCCAGGCGCGCGCGTACGCAGGGCGGGCAGCGCGCACCGCGCAGCAGACCGGCGCGCGGCGGTGAGAGGGTGACGCGGTGACCCGCTCGGTGCTCGTCCTCGCCCACACAGGGCGTGCCGCCACCGCCGACGCGGCCCGGCGCGTCGTGCGGCGGCTGCAGAGGGTCGGCGTCGAGGTGCGGGTGCTCGCCGACGAGGCAGCGGCCATCGGGTCGTCCGACGTCCGGATCTGCGACAGCAGCACGGCGGCGGAGGGCGTCGAGCTGGTGCTCGTCCTCGGCGGAGACGGTTCGATCCTGCGCTCGGCGGAGCTGGCGCGCCAGGCCCGCGTGCCGCTGCTCGGCGTGAACTTGGGCCACGTCGGCTTCCTCGCCGCGGCGGAGTCCGAGGACCTGGACGCCACCGTCGACCTGGTGCTCGACCGCGGCTACCACGTGGAGGAGCGCATGACGCTCGACGTCGTCGTGCAGTGCGACGGTGTCGCCGAGCACAGCAGCTGGGCCCTCAACGAGGCCAGCGTGGAGAAGGCCGCCCGCGAGCGGATGCTCGAGCTGGTGCTGGAGGTCGACGGCCGGCCGCTGTCCCGCTGGGGCTGCGACGGGGTCGTCGCGGCGACGCCGACCGGCTCCACGGCCTACGCCTTCTCCGGCGGAGGGCCGGTCGTCTGGCCGGCGGTCGAGGCGCTGACGCTGGTCCCGATCAGCGCACACGCGCTGTTCGCCCGCCCGCTCGTGATCGCTCCGACGTCGTGCACGGCTCTGGAGGTGCTCCCCAGCGGGGCCGAGGCGGTGCTCGCCTGCGACGGGCGTCGTACGCACCCGGTCGGCCACGGCAGTCGGGTGGAGGTGCGGCGCGGGGAGGTGCCGGTGCTGCTGGCCCGGCGGCACGACACGGACTTCACCGACACGCTCGTGCGCAAGTTCGCGCTGCCGGTGCAGGGATGGCGCGGGGCGGCGGAGCGCCGCGACGGCTGAGGTCGGTGCACGGCCCACGCCCTGTGCGCGCGTCCCCCGTCCTGTCGGAGCGCCGACGTACGGTCGCGCCGTGCTGGAGGAGATCCGGATCCGCGGCCTCGGCGTCATCGACGACGCCGTGCTGGAGCTCGCGCCCGGCCTGACCGCGGTGAGCGGTGAGACGGGCGCCGGGAAGACGATGGTCGTGCAGGGGCTGGGCTTGCTGTTCGGCGGCCGCGCCGACACGGGCCGGGTGCGCCCCGGCGCGGCGCGCGCGGTCGTGGAGGGGCGCCTCGTCCTCGCTCCCGAGCACCCCGCGGTCGTCCGCGCGCTCGACGCCGGAGGTGAGCTCGACGACGGCGTGCTGCTCGTCAGCCGCGCGGTCAGCGCTGATGGACGCTCCCGCGCGCACCTCGGCGGGCGCTCCGTCCCGGTCGGTGTGCTCGCCGAGCTCGCGGACCAGCTCGTCGCCGTGCACGGGCAGAGCGACCAGCAGCGCCTCCTGCAGCCCGCCCGGCAGCGGGCGGCGCTCGACCGGTTCGGCGGCGATCCCGTGCTCGCGCTGCGGGAGCGGTTCCGCGCGGGGTGGCAGCGTTGGCGCGACGTGCGCGGCCGCCTGGACCGGCTCACCGCGGAGGCGGAGGAGCGGCGCCGGGAGGCCGAGCTCCTCCGGCTCGGGCTGGCCGAGGTGGAGGGCGTCGCGCCGCGAGCGGGGGAGGACGACGAGCTGCGAGCCGAGATCCGCCGCCTCGACGCCGCGGACGACCTGCGGGCCGCTGCCGGGCAGGCGTCGGCTGCGCTGAGCGGCAGTGACGACCCCGACGCACCGGACGCGCTGGGCCTGCTGACGACCGCCCGCCGCGCTCTGGAGGCCGCCGCGGAGTCGGACCCGGCGCTCGGCGAGCTGGCCGGCCGCGTCGCCGAGGCGGCGTACCTCGTCGGTGACGCGGCCGCCGACGTCGCCGCGTACGCCGACCGGGTGGAGGTCGACCCGCTGCGTCTCTCGGCCGCGCAGGAGCGGCTCGCTGCCCTCACGACCCTGGTCCGCCGGCACGGCGACGACGTCGCAGCGGTCCTGGCCTGGGCGGACGCCGCCTCGCGACGGCTGTTCGATCTCGACGGCACGGACGACCTCCGCGCGAACTTGCGCGAGGAGAGCGACGCGCTGGCCGCGGAGCTCGGCGAGCTGGCCGGGTGGCTGAGCGAGGCGCGGCGCGAGGCCGCTGCGCGGTTCGGGGCCGCGGTGACGGCGGAGCTCGCGGAGCTGGCCATGCCGCACGCCCGGGTCGTGGCGCAACTGGCCGTGCGCGAGG
>JALYNK010000165.1 GCA_030773235.1 Actinomycetota bacterium
GCGCTGAGCAGCGCGCGCGGCTCCTGGGCCTCGTCCAGCGGCTGCTCGCCCGGCCGCGCAGCGCGGAGCGTGAGCGCCGCCTCGGCCTGCTCCGCCGGGTCCTGCGCCGCTGGCGCCGCCAGTAGCGGTACGCCCCGGCCAGGGCGCCCCGGACCAGTGCGCCTCGCCGGGGGCACCAGCGCGACCGGCTGCGCCCCCGGCACGACGCGCTCGCACTCCCGCTGGTGGCCGCCCTGGAGCGGACCTGCCGGGTGGTCGAGGTCGCCGCCGGGCCGCCCGAGCGGGTGCTGGACGCCGAGCTGACCGACCGCGACCGGGCGGGACGCCGGCTGGGCCTGCTCCGGCAGGGCTAGAGGCGCGCGCCGCCGACGAGCACCGGCTCGGGGACGAGCTCGATCCCGAACGCCTCGCAGACCCCGTCGCGCACCCGGCGGGCCAGCGCGAGCAGCTCCGCGGTCGTGCCGCCGCCGCGGTTCACCAGCGCGAGGACGTGCTTGCCGGACAGCCCGACAGCGCCGTCGCCGGTGCCCTTGTCGAACCCGGCGTGCTGGATGAGCCACGCCGCCGACAGCTTGGTGCGCCCGTTCCCGTCGGGGTGGCCGGGCACGTGGACGTCGCCGAGCCGCGCCCGCACCCGCTCCGCGAACACGGCGAGCTCGGCCCCGGTGAGCACCGGGTTGGTGAAGAAGGAGCCGGCGCTGCGGCTGTCGGGGTCGTCCGGGTCGACCACCATCCCCTTGCCGCGGCGCAGCGCGAGCACCGCCGACCGCACGTCTGTGAGCGGCGCGCACTCGCCCAGCTCCACGCCCAGAGCCCGCGCCAGCTCGGCGTAGCGCACCGGCGCGCCGAGCGGCCCCGGCCCGAGCCGGTACGTCACCGCCAGCACCACCCAGCGCTCCGAGTCACTCTTGAACCGGCTCGCGCGGTAGCCGAAGGCGCACTGCCGGGCGGTCAGCTCCACCACCCTGCGGCTGCTCCGGTCGAGCGCGCGCACCCGGTCGACGGTCTGCGACACGTCGGCGCCGTACGCCCCGACGTTCTGCACCGGCGTCGCGCCGACCGACCCGGGGATGCCGGACAGCGCCTCGAGCCCCGCCAGCCCCTCGCGCACGCTGTGCGCGACGAGCCCGTCCCAGTCCTCGCCGGCCTGCGCGGTGAGCAGGACGTCGTCGCCGTCGCGCCGCGCGGCCAGGCCGTGGGACGCCAGGTGCACGACGGTGCCGCCGAACCCCTCGTCGGCCACGACGACGTTGGAGCCGCCGCCGAGCACGAGCACGTCCTCGCGGCCGGCGTCGAGCACCGCCCGCACCACCTCGTCCTCGTCGTACGCGGTGACCAGGCGGCGGGCCGGTCCGCCGAGCCCGAGGGTGGTCAGCGGAGCGAGAGGAGCCTGCTCGCGGACGAGCATCAGACCGGCTCGGGGACGAAGCGCGCGGCGCGCCGCGCGTGCGTGAGCAGGTCGGCGGTGAACAGCGCGAGCGCGAGCCACACCAGCGAGAAGCCGACCAGCTGCACCACGCCCAGCGGCTCGCCGAGCAGCAGGACGCCGAGCAGGAACTGGATCGTCGGCGCGAGGTACTGCAGCAGCCCGAGCGTGGTGAGCGGAACGCGGCGGGCGGCGGCGCCGAACGCGAGCAGCGGCACTGCGGTGACGATCCCCGTCGTGGCGATCAGCAGCGCGTGCCCGGCACCGAGCGTGCCGAAGGTGCTCCCGCCCTGCGCGCCGAGCACCACGAGGTACGCGGCCGCGACCGGGGCGAGGACCGCGGTCTCGACCGCCAGCCCCTCCACCGCGCCGACACCGGTCGTCTTCTTGAGCAGCCCGTACAGCGCGAACGACAGCGCGAGCACGAGCGCGAGCCAGGGCGGGCGCCCGGCCTCGACGGTGAGCACGACGACCGCGACGGCGGCGAGCCCGAGCGCGGTCCACTGCACCGGCCGCAGCGTCTCGCCGAGCACGAACACGCCGAGGAGCACGGTGACGAGCGGGTTGACGAAGTAGCCGAGGGAGGTCTCCACGACGTGTCCGCTGGTGACGCCGTAGATGTAGGCGCCCCAGTTCACGCCGATGGCGACGGCGGCGATCGCGAGGCGCAGCAGGCGCCCGCGGTCGCGGACCACCTCGCGGACCGTGCGCGCGCGCCCGACCAGGCGCAGCAGCACGGCGACGACGACGAGGGACCAGAGCACGCGGTGGGCGAGCACCTCCACCGGGCCGCTCGGCTCGAGCAGCGGCCAGTAGAGAGGGAACAGCCCCCACAGCCCGTACGCCGCGGCGCCGTAGAGCGTCCCCCTCCGCGTCTCGTCCACGGACGGAACGGTACGGCTCGGACGGGCTGCCGACCGGCGCGGCGGCCGTCGCCGGGACGGTGGCCGGGGCAGACTCCGCAGGTCCGGGACCTCCGGCGGCCGGGGCGCGGAGCGGGGAGGTGCGGTGGTCCGGAGAGTGCTCCTGTGGCTGCTCGTCGCTCTCGCGGTCTACGCGGTCGCGGCCGCGCCGGTCGCCGCGGGCAACGCCGTCCGCGTCACGGGCGAGGGGCTGCGCGCGGCGGCGCAGGCCGTCGTCGACGCATCCGAGCGCTGGCTCTGACGCCGGCCGCGGCTCACGCGCGCTGGGCCGCGGTCTGCGCGGCGTCCGTGTCGGTGCGCGCCAGCAGCGCGGTGCCGGCTGCGAACAGGGCGAGCAGGCTCAGCAGCGCGCCGCGGTAGGAGCCGGTGACGTCCAGCACCACGGCGAACACGAGCGTGCCGATCCAGGCCGTGCCCCGCTCGGCGAGCTCGTAGAAGCCGAAGAACGACGCCTGCCGGTCGGGCGGCACCATGCCGCTGAACAGCGAGCGGGCCAGCGCCTGCGACCCGCCGAGCACGAGGGCGATGACGACCCCGAGCCCGTACGCCTGCGCGGTGGTGGTCAGGCCCAGGACCGCGAAGAGCACGACGCCGATCCAGACCAGGAGCGTGGCGAGGAGCACCCGGCGGGCGCCGTGGCGCCGGGCCAGGCGGGCCGACCCGGCGGCGCCGGCCACCGCGACGACCTGGATGAGCAGGACCAGCGTCAGCAGGAAGCCGGTGGCGGAGGCGGCGGGCAGCCCGCGGGCGACGAACAGCTCCTGCGCGAGGTAGACGGCCGACAGCGCGATGACCGCCTGGATCGCGTCGTTGAACAGCAGGAAGGCGGCGAGGAACCGCGCCGTGCCGGGGAGCGCGCGCAGCGCCGTGAGCGAGCCGCGCAGCTGCCCGAGCGCGTCGCCGACAGAGGCGCGCAGCGGGCCGGCCGCATCGCCGACCGCCCAGGGCAGCGCCCGAGCGGCGTCCAGGCGGCGCACCGCGACGACGCCGAGCACGAGCCACCAGGCACCGGCCAGCGCGATCGAGACCCGCCCCGCGGCGCCTGTGCTGAGCCCGAGAGCGGGCCCGGCGCTGACCAGCGCGAGCGCGACGGCCAGCACGAGCGCACCCCCCGCATACCCCCACGCGAACCCGCGCGCCGAGACGCGGTCGCGGTCGGGCAGCTCGGCGACGTCGGCGAGGTAGGCGTTGTAGGCGCCGATCGCGACGCCGTACGCCACGTTGGCCAGCACGAGCGCCCCGGCGGCGAGCACCCAGCCGTCCGGCGGCGCGACCGCGAGCACGACGGTCGCGAGCGCACCGAGCCCGGTGCTGGCGAGCAGCACGGTGCGCTTGGCGCCGGCCCGGTCGGCGAGCGCGCCGAGCACCGGCAGCGCGAGCACCTGCAGCACGACCGACAGCGCGACGGCGTACGCGAACACCGCGTCGGCGCGCGGCGCCAGACCGAGCAGCGCGACCCGCCCGTCAGGGCCGGCCGCGGCGCGGGCGAGTGCCGTGATGTAGGGCCCGCCGACCGCCGTGATGACGACCGTGACGAACGCGCTGTTCGCCGCGTCGTAGAGCGTGAAGCCCGAGAGCGCGCGGCGCTGCGCCGCGGCGGTGCGCTCCGTCTGCTCCACCGGTCCGTCCTCGGTCCGCCGGCGCGGGCCGGGCGCCGTCACCCTGCCAGCCGCGCCGGGGCCGAGGCAGGGTTTCCGCTCAGCGGGCCGCGGCGCCTGCTCGCAGGGCGGCGAGGTGCGCCGGCCACGCGGCGGCGAACCCGGGGTGCAGCGGGCGCAGGTGCACCTCGTCGAGCGGCACCCACGCGAGCGCCACGCTCTCGCCGTCGAGCGGCTGGACCGGTACCGCGGCCGGCAGCGCACCCCGGACAGTGGTGTACGACCACCCGCCGTGGTCGTCGACGACCTCCCCGAGCAGCGCCACCCGCTCGACCGGCAGGCCGGTCTCCTCGGCGGTCTCCCGCAGTGCCGCCGCGACCGCGGACTCGTCCGACGCGCGGGCGCCGCCCGGGATGCCCCACGTGTCGCCGTGGTGGCTCCACGGCGCGCGGTGCTGCAGCAGGACGGTCCGGCCGTCAAGGCCGTCAAGGCCGTCAAGGCCGTCAAGGCCGTCAAGGCCGTCAAGGCCGTCAAGGCCGTCAAGGCCGTCAAGGCCGTCAAGGCCGTCAAGGCCGTCAAGGCCGTCAAGGCCGTCGCCGTCCTCGCCGGCGACCAG
>JALYNK010000166.1 GCA_030773235.1 Actinomycetota bacterium
CGCCGGCGCCCGCAGCCGCGGCGACGGTCTGTCCCGCCGTCGTGGCGCACCGGGGGGAGACGAGCGCCCCTGAGCACACCCTGGCCGGCATGCGGAACTCGGTGCGGGCGGGGGCGTCCGTGGTGGAGATGGACGTGCGCTGGACCCGGGGCAACGCGCCCGTCGTCCTCCACGACGCCACCATCGACCGGACGACGAACGGCAGCGGCGCGATCACGGACCTGTCGCTGACCCAGATGCGGCAGTACCGCATCGACGCGGGCACCGACGCCGCCCGCTACGACGAGACGATCCCCACGCTCTACCAGGCGCTGCGCGCCGCCCGCGACGCCGGCGCGCAGCGGTACCTCGTCGAGCTGAAGGGCCTTCCGGACGCCGACGAGATCGCCCGGACCCTGGCGCGCTTCGACTGGCTGGGCATCCGCGGGCGCGTCGTCGTCCAGTCCTTCCACCCGGCCACGCTGGACCGGGTGCGCGGGCTGGCTCCGGACCTGGCGACCGCCCTGATCTCCCGCACCCGGGTGGACCCGCGCGTGGCCCGGTCGTACGGCACGCGGGTGGTCCTGCGGGCCGACCTGCTGGACCGGCCGTACGTCGACGCGCTGCACGCGGCAGGGGTGCGGGTGCTGGCGTTCACGCCCAACACGACGTCGGCGTGGTCGGCGGTGCGCGATGCGGGAGCCGACGGTGCGATCACCGACCGCGTGGCGGCGTACCGCTCCTGGTGCGGCTGATCGCGCGTGCTCGGGCGGTCAGGCGCGGCCTCGGCGCGCACTGGCCACCGGTCAACGGTGCAGCGGAGCTCAGCCGTACGAGGGAGAACTGCCCTCCTCGCGCGCGCCCGGGTGCACCTCGGCGCCGCCCGCCGGCGGCACGCTCGGGTCGACGCCCACGCTGTCGCTGGCCTTCGCCCGGTCGGACAGGTGCCGGTCGAGCGTCGCTGCGTCGAGGCCGACCTGGGCGAGCACCTCGGCGTCGCGGTCGCGGTCGACGGGGTCGGGCAGGAGGGTCTCGGCGCGCGCCGCCTGGTCCTGCGTCCCGATGTTGCGGACGAGGTCGACGAGCAGGCTCTTGTCGATCTGCATGCCCGCTGCGTCCCCGTCGGGCGGGCGGCTACGCCTCGCGCCGGGCGCGGGCCTGCTCCAGCACCCGCGCCGCGGCGCGCGCGCCGTCTTTGCCGTCGTAGCCGACGTCCTTGCCCGGGTCGAGATCGCGGTAGATGTCGAAGAAGTGCGTGATCTCCGTGAGCTCGTGGGCGGGGAGCTCGGACAGGTCGGTCACCGCGGCGTACGCCGGGTCGCGCAGCGGGACGCACACCAGCTTCGCCTCCCGTCCGTGGCCGGTGCGGATCCAGACGACGCCGACCAGCCGGGCCCGGACGCGCACCCCGGGGTACGTCGGCTCGACCATGAGCACGACCGCGTCCAGCGGCTCGCCGTCGGACCCCACGGCGTCGGCGACGAAGCCGTAGTCCGCGGGGAAGGCGAAGGCGCCGGGCAGCCGCCGGTCGAAGCGCACGACGCCGTCCGCGTCCACCTCGTACTTGTTGCGGCTGCTGCGCGGCGTCTCGACGGTGACCTCGACGACCACCTCGGCGCTGCTGGGCTCGGGCATGGAGCAGTGTCGTCCGTCTCCTCGTGGCCGGACAGCCCCCGGGACCGGGGCGGAGTGGGACGATCGGGACATGAGCAGCGCCGCCCGCACCCGTTCGCGCGGGGCGAGCGGGTTGCGGCGGCGCCCGACGGGGCCCTTCCCGCTGCGGCTCGGCCAGGGCGCGCCGCCGGTGCACCTGCTCGCGCTGGAGGCGCCGCGCGCCGCGCTGGAGGCGGCCGCGCTCGCCGTCGCGGCGCCGCTGCTCGCCCTGGACCGCCGCGGCGACGGCCACCCGGTGCTCGTGCTCCCCGGTCTGTTCGGCGGAGATCCCTCGACGTTCACGCTGCGCAACTACCTGCTGTGGCTCGGGTACGCGGCCGAGGGCTGGGAGCTCGGCACCAACCTCGGCCCGACAGAGGCGGTGGTGAGCGGCCTGCGCGACCGGCTGGCGAAGCTCGCCGACGCGTCCGGCAAGCGGGTGACCGTCGTCGGCTGGAGCCTCGGCGGGATCTACGCGCACGAGCTCGCCCGCAGCGCGCCGGGCAGCGTCCGCTCGGTCGTGACGCTCGGCAGCCCGGTCCGGCTGGCCCGGCGCGGCACCCGCACGACGTCCCGCCTCTTCGACCGGTTCTCGCACCTGCAGGTCGCTCCGGGCCTGATGGCCCGGCCCTGGGCGGAGGAGGGCCCACTGCGCTCCCCCACCACGGCGATCTACACGCGCAGCGACGGCGTCGTGGCCTGGCGCTCGTGCCTCGTCGAGCCCGGCGCGCGGCGGGAGAACGTCGAGGTGCACGGCAGCCACTACGGGCTCGCGCACAACCCTGCGGTGCTCCACGTCCTCGCCGACCGGCTGGCCCAGCCGGAGGGCGAGTGGCGGCCGTTCACGCCCGCGCCGTGGCTGCGCCCGCTCTACCCGGAGCCGGCCCGCTCCTCGGGCTGAGCCGCGGTCCCGGTCAGCGGGCCGGTCAGCCGCCGAGGACGAACGTGCCCGGGGCGTCGCCGAGCACGGGGTGCTGGTCGCTGCCCGTGGGGGGCGGCGCCTGCCGGGTGCCGGCCCGGTCGGCGAGCCACGGCGACCAGTCCTCCCACCAGCTGCGCCGGTGCTCGGTGGTCGTGGCGAGCCACGCGTCCGGGTCCTCCGGCAGGTCCCAGGTGTCGGCGACGCGGTAGCGCGCGGAGCGGCTCGGCGGGTTCACCACCCCCGCCACGTGGCCGGCGTCCGAGAGCACGAAGCGCTTGCGCGACGGCAGCAGCCGCACGCCCCGGTACACCGACCGCCAGGGCGCGATGTGGTCCTGCTCCGCGGCCACGACGTACGTGTCCTGGGTGACGCGCTGCAGGTCCAGGCGCTGCCCGGCGAGCTCCATGCGACCGGCGGCGAGCTCGTTGTCCAGGTAGCAGGACCGCAGGTAGAAGGAGTGCATCCCGGCGGGCATCCGGGTGGAGTCGGCGTTCCACGACAGGATGTCGAACGCCCGAGGCTCCTGGCCCATGAGCCAGCCGCTCACCGCGTACGACCAGACGAGGTCGTCGGCGCGCAGCACGTCGAACGTCTGGCGCATGCTCTCGCCCTTGAGGAAGCCCTCCTTGCGCATGGTCTTCTCGAGCCGGCTCACGGTCTTCTCGTCGGTGAAGATGCCGAGGTCGCCGGGCTCGCTGAAGTCAAGCAGCGTGTTGAGCAGCGTCACCGAGTTCAGGCGCTCGTCGCCGACCGCGGCGAGGTAGGCCACCGTCGCGGCGGTGAGCGTGCCGCCCAGGCACAGCCCGAGGATGTTGACCTTGCCCGCGCCGGTGATGTCCTGGATGACGTCGAGCGCCGCCTGAGGCCCGTTGACGAGGTAGTCGTCGAGCGACACCCCGCTCATCGTGGTGTCGGGGTTGCGGTAGCTGATGACGAAGACGGTGTGGCCCTGCCGCACCGCCCACTCGACCAGGCTGCGGCCGGGCGCGAGGTCGAGCAGGTAGTACTTGTTGATCCACGGCGGGCTGAACAGCAGCGGGACCTCGTGCACCGTCTCGGTCTGCGGCTCGTACTGCAGCAGCTCCATGAGCTCGTTGCGGAAGACGACCTTGCCCGGAGTATTGGCCAGGTCGCGGCCGACCTGCAGCGCGCCGGGGACGACCTGGCGCGGGCGGCCCTGGTTCTGAGTGAGGTCGCGGAGGAAGTTGCGGGCGCCGTCGAGCAGGCTGCGCCCGCCGGACTCGTACGCCGCCTTGAGCGCGGCCGGGTTGGTGAGCAGGAAGTTCGTCGGCGCGCTCGCGGAGACCAGCTGGCGCACGAGGAAGCTCGCCTTGCGTCGGACGGGCTCGTCGACCCCCGCGGCATCGACGAGCTGCAGCGCCAGCCGCTCGAGCAGCCCGTGCTGCTGGCGCAGCAGCCAGTACGCGGGGTGCTGCTGCCAGGAGGGGTCGGCGTAGCGGCGGTCGCCCTTGCCCGCCGGCAGCGCCCCCTCCGCGTCCTGCCCCAGCCCGCGCAGCACCGCCGACGCCGCGCTGCGCGGCGCGTCGGCGAGGTAGCCGAACAGCGCCGGCGCCGCCTTCGCCGGGTCGCGCACCAGCGCCGACACCACCTGCCCGAGCGCCGGGATCAGCCCGGCCGGGTCGAGGTCGCCGAGCGCGTCCGGCGGCGCCGGCGCTCCGGCCCCTCGGATCGTCGCCGGCTCCCGGGCCGCTCCCGCCACTGCCCCTCCCGCACTGCACCGCCTCCGCGGCGCGGAGGATGCGCCACCCTAAGCACAGCTGTGGCGCACCTCACACCGCAGCGCCGGGCCCACACCACCGGGGTGCGCGAGCGGGCGGTCTGCGGAGCCACGGGAAGGCCGTAGCGGCACCACCGACAGCACGCCGGGACGGCCCGGGGAGTCGGCCGGGGACAGCCGCGACGTCAGGCCCCGGCGCGGGTAGCGTCGCCGTACGACCACGGGAGCTCGCACCAGCGGGCTGAGAGGGAGGCTGAGGGCCTCCGAC
>JALYNK010000167.1 GCA_030773235.1 Actinomycetota bacterium
GTCGCACAGCGCCGCCGAGGGGCCGGGCGCCGCCGCGGAGCGGTTCTCTGGCACGCTCGCCGGCGTGCGCGGGCTGCTCGGTGCACCGGGCACGACCGTGCGGCTGGTCCTCACCCCCGAGGCCGCCTCGGTCGCCGCGACCCGGCGGACGACCACGGCCCTCGCGCTGCAGGGCTGCGCCGTCGACGGCCTCGTCGTCAACAGGGTCCTCCCGGCGTCCGGCGACCCCTTCCTCGCCGGTTGGTCTGCCGCGCAGGCCGAGCAGCTGGCCGCCGTGCGCCGCGGCGCCGGCGGGCTGCCGGTCCGCGTGCAGCCGTACCGGCCGGCCGAGCCGCTCGGGCTCCTGGCGCTCACCGAGCTCGGCGAGCTGCTGTACGGCGACGACGACCCCGCGGCCGACCCGGCCGCGGACGACGAGGCGCTGCGGGTGCGCCGCGACGGCCGCGAGTTCGTCCTGTCGCTGGCGCTGCCGTTCGCCGGCCGCGACCTCTCGCTCGCCCGCAGCGGGGACGAGCTCGTCGTCACCCTCGCGGGGACGCGCCGCCTGCTCGCGCTGCCGAGCGTGCTGCGGCGCTGCCGGGTCGTCGGCGCCGCGCTCGCCGACGAGGGCACCCCGTCGGCCGAGCTGCACGTGCGCTTCGTCCCGGATCTCGACCTGTGGCCGGACGCGCTGGGCGAGCAGCTGTGAGACGCGGTCCGGACGTCGGGTCCGCCGCGGAGGAGGCCGCTCGCCTGCTCGCCGCCGCGGAACGCTGGGCGCGCGACCGGGGTGCCACCCTGCTGCGCTCCGAGCACCTCGACACCGGCGCGCCCGAGTGCACGGTGTGCCCGCTGTGCTCGACGGTGCGCTCGCTGCGCTCGGTGCACCCCGACGTCGTCACGCACCTGCTGGACGCCGCCCGGTCCGTGGTCGCCGCGGTGCAGGCCGCGTTCCCCGCGCCACCGGAGCCGCCGCCCGCCACGCGCGTGGAGCGCATCGACCTCGACGACCCGACGGGCTGAGCGTGGCGCTCGCGATCGGCGTGGACGTCGGCGGCACCAAGGTGGCCGCGGGCCTGGTCGACGAGGACGGCGCCGTGCTGGCGCGCACCCGCCGGCCCACGCCCGCGGGCTCCGCCGAGCAGGTCGCGGAGGTGATCGCCGGCGTCGTCGCGGAGCTGCGGCAGAGCGCGGACGTCGTCGGGGTCGGGCTGGGCGCGGCCGGCTTCGTGGACGCCTCGCGCGCCCGGGTGCTGTACGCGGCCAACCTGAGCTGGCGCGACGAGCCGCTGCGCGACGAGGTCGCCCGGCGGACAGGACTGCCCGTCGTCGTCGAGAACGACGCGAACACCGCTGCGTGGGCCGAGAGCCGCTTCGGCGCAGCGCGCGGCGAGCCGGACGTCGTCGCGGTCACGGTGGGTACCGGCATCGGCGGCGGGATCGTGCTCGACGGCCGGCTGTACCGCGGCGGGTTCGGAGGGGCCGCGGAGTTCGGCCACCTCCAGGTCGTGCCGGGCGGACGCCGGTGCGGGTGCGGCCAGCGCGGCTGCTGGGAGCAGTACTGCAGCGGACGCGCGCTGCTGCGCGAGGCGCGGGAGATCGCCGACGTGCGGCCGGCGTTCGGCGCCCGGCTGCTGGAGCTCGGCGGCGGCCGGCCCGAGGGGCTCACCGCGCTGGACGTCACCCGCGCGGCGCAGGAGGGCGACCCGGCCGCGGGCGAGTGCTTCGCGGTCCTCGGCGCCTGGCTCGGGCAGGGGATGGCCGACCTCGCCGCCGTGCTTGACCCCGGGGTGTTCGTCGTCGGCGGCGGCGTGGCCGACGCGGGGGAGCTGCTGCTCGAGCCGGCCCGCCGGACGTACGCCGAGCGGCTCACGGGCAGCGGCTCACGGCCGGTCGCGGAGATCCGCGCGGCCCGGCTCGGCAACGACGCCGGGCTCGTCGGCGCCGCCGACCTCGCCCGACAGTCTTGACTCTGTGCGTTCAGTGGCTCACTGTTCGTACATGGACGTCACAGAGCCGCGCTGCTGCGGCCGGACGATGACGAGCATCGCGGTGGAGCAGGGCGCCTCGTCGCTGCGGTTGCACAGCTGCCCGGCGTGCGGTCGCCACGCCTGGCGCTCCGACGGCGTCGAGGTCGACCGCCCGGCGTTGCTCGACGCGCTGCGCGTCGAGCGCACCGTCAAGGCCAAGCGCCCGGCGGCGCCGCCGCGGGTCGCCACCGGCGAGGGCGGCCGGCGGGCGGAGCTGCAGCGGATGCTCAGCGACTTCCAGGTGCACGGCACCTCCTCCTGAGCGACGGCGGGGCGTTCCGGGTCGTCAGCTGGAACGTCCGCTCGCTGCGGGACGACGCGCGTGGCGTCGCCGAGGCGCTCACCGCGCTCGCGCCCGACCTGGTGTGCGTGCAGGAGGCGCCGCGGCTGCTGCTCTGGCGCCTGTCCCGCGCCCGGCTCGCGCGGCGCTCGGGGCTGCGGCCCCTGCTCGGGGACCGCGCCGCGGGCAATCTGCTGCTCGCCGGGCCCCGCGCCCGGCGCCTCGCCGCCGCCGCCGTGCTGCTGCCTCGGCGGCCCGGGCTGCACCGACGTGCCGTCGTGCACGCCCGGCTGCAGGTCGGCGGTCGGGAGGTGCTGCTGGCCGGCACCCACCTCGACCTCGACCCCGGGGCCCGGCTGGACAGCGTCCAGCGCGTCCGCCGGGTGCTGCACGGCGCCCCCCTCGTGCTCGGTGCCGACGTCAACGACGTGCCGGGCTCGGCCGCCTGGTCAGCCCTGTCGGCGGGCCTCGTCGACGTGGGGCAGCGGCTCGGGCCGACGTTCCCGGCCGTCGAGCCGGCGCGACGCATCGACGGGCTGTTCGTCGACCCGGCGCTGGAGGTGCTCGAGGCCGCCGTCGTGCCCACCGGTCCGGTGAGCGACCACCTCGCGCTGCTGGCCGACCTGCGCTGGCGCTAGCCCGTCAGCGCTCCGGCACGAGCTCCCGGGCCAGCTGCTCGAGGAACAGGCCGATGTCGGTGACGATGCCGACCGCCTGCGCCGATCCCCGGTCGGCGAGCTTGGTCACCGTCGCCG
Source organism: Actinomycetota bacterium (assembly GCA_030773235.1). Lineage (GTDB taxonomy): Bacteria > Actinomycetota > Actinomycetes > Mycobacteriales > SCTD01 > JALYNK01. Next base: position 3,045 of record JALYNK010000167.1, read on the forward strand.
GGTTGATGTCGACGCACACCAGCGGGACCGAGGCGGGGAGCAGGTTGCCCGTGGCGATGGAGTGCAGCATCGTCGCCACCATGATCGCGAAGCCGACGTCGCGCAGCTGGGCGCGCATCGCGCGCTGACCCTCGATGACGTCCGTGTGGACGTCCGGCAGCGGTCCGTCGTCGCGGACGGAGCCGACGAGCACGAACTCCTTGCCGGACGTCACGAGCGCGTGCATGACCCCGCCGGTGAGCACGCCCTGCTCCACCGCCGCGGCGATCGAGCCGGCGCGCCGGATCGTGTTGATGGCCCGGATGTGGTGCTCGTGGCCGTGCTCGACGCCCTTGCCCTGTGCGAGGTCGACGCCGAGCGACGTGCCGTACAGCGCCGCCTCGATGTCGTGAGTGGCGAGCGCGTTGCCGGCGAAGAGCACGTCGACGTAGCCCGCCTCGATGAGCCGGACGAGGGCGGGCGCGGCGCCGGTGTGCACGACGCCCGGGCCGCCGACCCAGAGCACGCGCTGGCCGCGGGCCTTGACCTCGCGCATCGTCTGCGCGATCTGGCGGACCAGCACGACCTGCGGCTTCTCCGAGCTCACGGTCGACGACATGAACTCGAACGAGCCCTCGGCCGCGGTGCGGTCCGGCTGCTGCAGCACGACGCGGACCCCGCCGGCGCCGCAGACGACCTGCATGCCGCGGCGGACGTCGCTCACCGGCACGGTGCGCACGCGCCCGTCCTCGACGACGAGCCCGCAGTCCATCTCGGGGTTGTCGACCGGCACCCACTGCCCGTCGAGGCGGACAGAGGTGTCGAGGTTGGTCGTCGAGTAGAAGTCGTCCGGGAAGACGCCGTCGCGGTCGGCCTCGCGCAGCAGCGCCTCACCGGGGTCGACCTGGTTCGCGCCGTGCGTCTGCACCCGCATGAGCAGCCGCTGCAGCGCCTCGTCGTCGTCCGCGGTGACGACGAGGCGCGCGTACGACTCCTCGGTGTGCTCCCGGCCGACGTCGAGGCACTCGATGCGGTAGTCGCCGCCGTAGGACCGCACGTCGTCGAGGACCACGCCGAGCACCCCGGTGTCCATGAGGTGCCCGCGGATCTCCAGGGTCTCGCTGGCCGACACACCGCTCCTGTCCGTCGTCCCGGTCCTGCGCAGCGCGCAGAGGGTCAGACGACCGCCCCGTCGTCGGGGCCGTCGTCGGAGGCGCCGTCGCGCATCCACCACACCAGCGCGCCCGCGCCGCCGGCGAGCAGCGCGAGGCCGAGCACGCCGACCTCGCGGGTGGCCGCGAGCCCCAGCACGCCGGGCGCGAACAGCACGAGCAGGCCCAGCACGATCGCCGCGACGGACGCTGCGGTGCGCAGGCGCACGCGCGGCACCGGAGGCGGCGTCGGTGGTGAGTAGTGCCCGTCGTCCTCCAGCGCGTCGGGCTCGACCCACGACGGCAGGGGCTCGACCGCGGGCGGCGGCTCCGGCGGCGGGTCGGTGCGCCGACGGCGGGGCGGCCCGAGGGCACCGCTGCCGGGC
>JALYNK010000168.1 GCA_030773235.1 Actinomycetota bacterium
CGCCGGGACCGGCGGCGGGGCCCGGCAGCGGGGGCGGCGACGTCACGGAGAACTGGCCACGGCGTCGGTCGGGCGCGCGGGCGCCGGCCCCGTGGCGGTGGCCGTGGCGGCGACTGTGGCGGTGGCCGTGGCGGTGAACGTGGCCGTGACCGTGGCACTGACCGTGGCACTGCCGAGCACCCGGTCGCCCTCGTAGAGCACCGCGGCCTGGCCGGCCGCCACGCCGCGTGCAGGCGTGTCGAGATCGATCCGCCAGCCGTCCCGCTCCCCGGTCACCGTGGCCGGGTGCACGGCGCCGTGCGCCCGCAGCTGCACCTCGCAGGTCAGCGGCAGGGCGGGCACGCCGGACGTCCAGACCGGCCGCTCGGCCCGGGCGCCCGTCACGTCGAGAGCCTCGGCCGGACCCACCGAGACGGTCCGGCTGACCGGCTCGATGCCGAGCACGTACCGCGGCCGGCCGTCGGCCGCCGGGGTCTGCAGCCGGAGTCCCCGCCGCTGGCCCACGGTGAAGCCGTACGCCCCCGTGTGCCGGCCGAGCTCGGCCCCGGTGAGCGCGTCGACGACCGGTCCGGGCTGGTCGCCGAGCCGCCGGCGCAGGAAGGCGGTCGTGTCGCCGTCGGCGATGAAGCAGATGTCGGAGGAGTCGGGCTTGTCGGCCACGGCGAGCCCGCGCGCGGCGGCCTCGGCCCGCACCTGCGCCTTGGTGCGGGTGCCGAGCGGCAGCACGGTGGCGGCCAGCTGATCGGGGCGCAGGCCGGCGAGGACGTACGACTGGTCCTTGGCCAGGTCCACCGAGCGGCGCAGCACGCCGTGCTCGAGCCGGGCGTGGTGGCCGGTGACGACGCCGTCGAAGCCGAGCGCCAGCGCGCGGTCGAGCACGGCGGTGAACTTGATGCGCTCGTTGCAGCGCAGGCACGGGTTGGGGGTGCGCCCGGCCGCGTACTCGGCCACGAAGTCGTCGACGACGTCGGCGGCGAACCGCTCGGCGAGGTCCCACACGTAGAACGGGATGTCCAGCACGTCCGCGGCGCGCGCCGCGTCGCGGGCGTCCTCGCGGGTGCAGCACCCGCGGGCCCCGTTGCGCGCGGCCGCGGGCGACGGGGACAGGGCGAGGTGGACCCCGGTGACCTCGTGCCCGGCGTCGACGGCGAGCGCTGCCGCGACCGCGCTGTCCACGCCGCCGCTCATCGCCGCGAGCAACCTCACCAGCCCGCCCCCGGCACGGTGGCCGACAGGGCGGTGCTCAGCAGGCAGGCCGGCACGTCAGCCGTCCCGGCGCGGTACGCGCCGCGCCCGCTCGACGACGGCCGGCAGCGCCGCGAGCAGCGCGCCGACGTCCGCGGGCGTGGAGGGCGAGCCGAGCGAGAACCGCAGCGAGGAGCGCGCGGCCTCGTCGGACCGGCCCATCGCGAGCAGCACGTGCGAGGGGCGGGCGACGCCGGCCGAGCAGGCGGAGCCGGTGGAGACCTCCACACCGCGGGCGTCGAGGAGCAGCAGCAGCGAGTCGCCCTCGCAGCCGGGGAACGAGAAGTGCGCGTTGCCCGGCAACCGGTCCAGGGCGTGCCGCGCCGGCCGGGCGCCGCCGGCCGCGACGAGCGGCACCGGAGAGCCGTTCAGCGCGGCGTCGGGCACGGCGGCGCACACCCATCGCACGAGGTCGTCGCGCAGCAGGCCGACCCGCTCGGCGTTCTCCGGCTGCCCTGCGGTCGCGAGCGCCGTCGCGGCCGCGAGGCCGGCGAGCGACGGGGCGTCGACCGTGCCCGAGCGCACGTCGCCCTCCTGCCCCCCGCCGTGCAGCAGCGGAGCGCACGCGGTGCCGCGGGCGAGGACGAGGGCGCCCGCCCCGAGCGGCCCGCCGTACTTGTGCCCGGTGACGGTCATCGCGTCCACGCCGCTCGCGGCGAAGTCGACGGGCAGCTGGCCCACGGCCTGCACCGCGTCGGTGTGCAGCGGCACCCCGGCCGCGTGCGCCACCTCGGCGAGCGCGCGCACCGGCTGCACCGTGCCGACCTCGTTGTTGGCCCACATCACGCTGACCAGCGCGACGTCGTCGCCGAGCGCGGCCTCGAGCACCTCGGGGTGCACCCGGCCCGCCGCGTCGACCTCGAGCCAGGTGACCTCGGCGCCCTCGTGCTCGACGAGCCACTGCACGGAGTCGAGCACCGCGTGGTGCTCGACGGTGCTGGCGAGCACCCGCCGCCGCCGGGGGTCGGCGGCCCGGCGGGCCCAGTAGATGCCCTTGACCGCCAGGTTGTCGCTCTCCGTGCCGCTGCCGGTGAACACGACCTCGGAGGGACGGGCGCCGAGCGCGGCCGCGACCGTCTCGCGCGACTCCTCCACGCTGCGGCGGGCCCGGCGGCCGGCGGAATGCAGCGACGACGGGTTGCCGACCCGGCCCATGGCCTCGGCGACCGCCGCGGTGACCTCCGGCAGCACGGGCGTCGACGCCGCATGGTCGAGATAGGCCACGTCGTCAGCGTACGGGCGGGGCGGGAGCCCTGCCGCTCCCGGACGAGGCCACGGCACGGCACGGGCCGGGCACGCCGCGGCCCGGCACCGCGAGGGGGTGCCGGGCCGCGGGCGCGGGATCAGCCCTTGCGCTTGGTGATCTCCTCGGTGAGCTGGGGCACGACCGTGTGGAGGTCGCCCACCAGCCCGAAGTCCGCCAGCTCGAAGATCGGCGCCTCGGGGTCCTTGTTGATGGCGACGATCGTCTTCGAGGTCTGCATGCCGGCGCGGTGCTGGATGGCGCCGGAGATGCCCGCCGCGACGTAGAGCTGCGGCGACACGGTGCGGCCGGTCTGCCCGACCTGGTGCTGGTGCGGGTACCAACCAGCGTCGGTCGCGGCGCGCGAGGCGCCCACGGCGGCGCCGAGCGCGTCGGCGAGCTGCTCGATGACCGCGAAGTTCTCGGGGCCGCCGACGCCGCGCCCGCCGGAGACGACGACCGAGGCGTCGCCGAGGTCGGGGCGCCCGCCCTCGTCCTCCACGACGACGTCGACGATCCGCGCGCCCCGGTCCGCCTCGCTCAGCTCGACCTGGATCTGCTCGACCTCGCCGGCGCCCGGCGCCTCGGTCGGCTGAGTCGAGTTGGGCCGCACCGCGATCACCGGCGTGCCGGCGGCGACGCGGGACCGGACGACCACGCTGCCGCCGAAGACCGGCTGCTCGGCGGTGAGGTCGGGCCGCACCCCGACCGCGTCGGTGATCAGCCCGCTGTCCGTCTTGACCGCCAGCCGCGCGCCGACCTCCTTGCCCTCGGCGTTGCTGGGCACCAGCACCGCGACCGCGCCGGTGCGCGCCACGAGCTGCGCGAGCGCGCTCGCCTTGGGCCCGGCGAGGTAGGTGTCGAGCTCCTCCGCCTCGCTGACGTAGACCTTCTCCGCGCCGTACGCCCGCACGCGGTCGGCCGCCGCGGACGCGCCGCGCCCCAGCACCACCGCGGACGGCGTGCCGAGCTCGCGCGCCAGCGTGAGCAGCTCGTAGGAGACCTTCTTGGGTGCGCCCTCGACATGGTCGACGAGGACCAGGACCTCTGCCATTGCCCGCCCTCTCAGAGCAGCTTCTGCGCGACGAGGAAGTCGGCGATCTTCGCGCCGCCGTCGCCCTCGTCCTGGACGACCTGACCCGCCGACCGCGGCGGCTTGACGGCCACCTCGTCGACCCGCGACGGCGCGCTCTCCAGCCCGACCCGGGCGGGGTCGATGCCCGCGTCGGCGGCCGTGAGCGTGGTCAGCGGCTTCTTCTTGGCCGCCATGATCCCCTTGAACGACGGGTAGCGCGGCTCGTTGATCTTCTCGACGACGCTGACGATGGCAGGTGTCGTGGCCTCGACGACGGCGTAGCCGTTGTCGGTCTGCCGCTCGATGCGCACCGTGCTGCCGTCGGCGGTGACCTTGCGCGCGCCGGAGAGCTGCGGCTGCCCGGTGCGCTCGGCGAGCAGCGCCGCCATGACGGCCATCCGGCTGTCGGTCGCCTCGGAGCCGGCGATGACGAGGTCGTACTGCAGCGTGCCGAGCACCTGCGCGAGCGCGTACGACGTCTGCAGCGCGTCGGAGCCGGCGAGCGCGTCGTCGACGAGGTGGACGGCCTTGTCGGCGCCCATCGACAGGGCCTTGCGCAGCGTCTCGATGGTGCGGTCCGGGCCCATGGAGAGCACGGTGACCTCGCCGCCGCCGGACTCCTTGATGCGCAGAGCCTCCTCGACGGCGTACTCGTCGATCTCGTTCATCACCACGTCGACGGAGGCGCGGTCGAGGATGCCGGTCTGCGGGTCGAGGCGGCGCTCGGCCCAGGTGTCGGGGACCTGCTTGACCAGGACGACGATGTTCATGCGGGCGTCTTCATGCGGTCGGGCCGACCTCCGTCAGCGTTCGGCGCGCTGCGTCCGCGCGCGGGTGTCGTGCGCCGGTCGCCGCGCCGAGGAGCCGGGGTCGGTCCTGGACAGCGCGGAGCCGGCCGTCGGGCTCCCGCGAGGTTACCTGCCGGTACGCCCCGCGCGCCGGGCGCACCGGCCGCGGTCAGCGCGTGGAGAAGCGCGCCCTGCCCGGGCCCTCGGCG
>JALYNK010000169.1 GCA_030773235.1 Actinomycetota bacterium
GTATTCTCGAACACGTGTTCGAGCGGCGGGCCCAGGAGAGCGGTGCGGGCGGGCCTGCGTGCGCCGCTCTGACCGCGGCTCCGCTGGCCCCTGCGCCGGGCGACCCGCTGCGGAGTGGGCCGTGCCCGGTCTCGAGCGAAGGCCACAAGACACTCCGATTGAAGGACGGCCGTGTCCTCGGACCCGACGGCTGGGTGACGTGATGCGGTCGCCGCGCGAGCTCAACCGGCGGCGGGGTCAGGCGCCCGTGCCTGAGCGCCTCCGCGTGCAGGTCGGCGGGTCGTCAGGGGCGGACGGCCGCGGGCCGCAGCCGCGGTGCACGAGAGCGTTCCAGCAGCTGGGTCCAGAGGTCCAGCCACCGCTGCGCCATGCGGTCGGCGGTCATGCCGGTAGCCGCGACCTCGCGGCCACGGCGGCCGAGACGGCGGGCCAGGTCGCGGTCGTCGCGCAGGCGCCGCAGCGCGTCGGCGAGCGCGCCGATGTCGTCCTTCGGCACCAGGAGCCCCGTGTCCTCGCGGACGGCCTCCGGCACGCTGCCCACCGGCGTGGCGACGACCGGCAGCCCGGCGAGCATCGCCTCGACGACGATCAGGGGCCAGCCCTCGCTGCGGGACGGCAGGACCAGGGCGTCGTACGACGACAGCTCGGCGGCCACGTCCTCCGACCACCCCGGCAGCCGGACCCGGTCGGCGAGCCCGAGGTCGACGAGGAGCCGCTCGAGCTCCGGACGCAGGGCTCCCTCGCCCAGCACCGTCAGCGTCGTACCCGGCACGTCGTCGAGCGCGCTGAGCAGCACGTCGTGGCCCTTGACGGCGTCCAGCCGTCCGACGGCGACCAGGCGGAGGGGCCCGTCCGCAGGGTCCGCGGTCGGGGCCGAGACGGCGGGCGAGGGCGGTCCGGGGTCCGGGACGTAGTTCGGGATGGACAGCACGCTGCCGCGGCCGAGGGCGTAGAAGTCCTCGATCCGGCGAGCGCTCGCCTCCCCCACGGCCACGGCCGCGTCCACGCGGCGGGTGAGTTCGCGGGTGCGCAGCAGCACCGACAGGGCGACGGTGCGGAGCGGCAGCTGGTCGACCGTCGTGACGCGCGCGGCGGGGAGCGCGAGGGCTGCGGCGGTGCCGGCGGCGCACGCCCACGGGGTGCAGCGGTTGACGTGCACGACGTCCGGGCGCAGGCGGGCGAGCAGCCGGGCGGTGGGCGCGAGGCCGTGGACGAGGTGCGCCTCGGCGCCCGCGCCGAGCGGCCACCCAGCCGACGATGCCGGCGTCCGGGCCGACGACGTGCACGCGCACGTCGTGCGGGAGGTGTGCGACGAGGTGGCCAAGGCTGTGCTCCGCGCCACCCCGGCCGAGCGCGTCGGTGTACGCGACGAGGGTCAGGTCAGGCAAGCGGCCCGTCCGCGGCCCCGGGGTCCGGCGGCACCGCGCCGACGGCGGCGCGGTGGTCGGCCCTGCGGAGGCGCAGCACCTCCAGCGCGCGGTCGTCGGCGAGCAGCGGCTCCGAGAGGTCGGCGAGCGCCTCCCGCATCCAGTCTGCGCCACCGAACTGGAAGCCGAGCTGAGAGGCGTAGCAGGCGCACGCGTCCGCGCGGCGGGGGCGGTCCTGCGGGAACTCGACCGGGGTGAGGCCGGGGGGCAGGTCGGCGCCGGGGAGGGCTTCCGGGAAGCGCAGGACGTACGGGCTGTCGCGCCACCAGAGCACGGGGCGGCCGAGCCGGGCGACGACGCGCAGCACCTGCAGGTGGTCGACGTGGGCGCCGATGCCCCGCGGGGCCAGCCAGAGGTCGGCGTCGAGGTCGCGCAGCAGCGGCTCGAGCGCGCGGTCGACGCCGTCGTGAGGGGAGATGCCGGAGAACAGGGCGCGGGCGCTCAGGTAGCCGCGGTGCGGGGCCTCGGGCAGCTCCAGGTGCACCGGACGCACGCCGAGCACGGACATGGCCTTGCTGTCCTCGTCGCGGCGCAGCGCCATGTAGTCGACCTCGGGGCCGAGGCCCTTGTCGGTCTGGCAGGCCAGGGCGAAGCCGGTGGGGTCCGGGACGCTGCGGGTGAAGCAGGTGACCACGGTGACGTCGTGGCCGGCGGCGGCGAGCGCGGCGAGGGTGCCGCCGGCCGAGAACGCGGCGTCGTCGAGGTGCGGGCTGACCGCGAGGACGCGCAGCGGACGCGGGTGGGCCGGCGGGAGCGGCAGCGCTCGCGCGGCCACAGGCGACGCCCGCTCGTCCGGGTGCGCGGCGACGAACGGCGGCTGCGGTGGGGCCGCAGACGGGTGCACCCGAGACGTGTGCACCGGGGACGGGGGTGGCGGGGGGGTGGTCACAGCAGGTGCGGAGCGGCGCGGAAGCGGCAGTCGAGGTCGATGGAGGTGGGCGGGGACCAGTCGAGGTCGGGCGCGGTACCGACGAGGTCGCGGTAGGCCGCGTCGATGCTGCGACCGAGCACCGGCCAGGAGTAGAGGCGGCGGACCTCCGCCAGCGCGGTCTCGGCGAGCGAGGTCCGCAGGGCAGCGTCGTCCAGGACCAGCGCGAGCAGCCGGGCGAGCCCGCTCACGTCGCCCGGCTGGTGCAGCAGGCCGTTGTCGCCGTGCCGGAGGCAGTCGACGACGCCGACGCTGTCGGTGCTGACGACCGGCAGGCCGCTCGCCATCGCCTCGAGGATGGTGTTGCTGAAGCCCTCGCTGTACGTCGGGCTGACGAACACGTCCGCGCTGCGGTAGACCGCCGGAGCGTCGTCCGGCGCCGTGTAGCCGGTCAGCTCGACCGAGCGGTCGCCCTCGACCCGCGCGCGGACCTCGTCGAGGTCCGGCCCGATGCCGCTGACCATCAGTCGCAGGTCGCGTCCGTCGGCCCGGAGCCGGTCGTACGCGTCGAGCAGGTCGAGCACGCCCTTGCGACGGTCGGTGCGACCGTGGAACAGCAGCACGGGCGGGTCGGACAGCGCGCCGAGCGGGCGCGGACCCGGCGTGAAGCGCGACGTGTCCGTGGCGCCCGGCACGATCGTGAAGCGGTCCGGGTCGGTGCCGTGGTGCCCGACGACCTCGTCGCGGAAGCTCGCGCTGCCGATGAGCACCGCGCCGGCGCGGTCGAGCACGGTCGTGATCGCCGCCTTGTGGGTGCCGCAGCAGGTGCCGACCCAATGGCCGTCACCGCCCTGGATGCTGACGAGGTTCGGCACGCCGGTGGCGCGCGACGCGGCCAGCACGGCGAGCCCGGGCGGATAGCCGTACTGCGCGTGCAGCACGTCGAACGGGCGCTCCCCGTGCAACCGCACCACCGTGTCAGCGAGCTCCTGCACGTCGCCCTCGAAGTCGGCCGGTACGACGGTCTCCCCGCGCGACGGGACCGCCATGACCCGCACGCCGGCGGGCACCCGGTCGGGCGGCGGCGGCCCGCCGCCGTAGACGCGGGTGCCGGCCTCGTCGTCGCGGTAGGAGCTCACCAGAGTTACCTCGTGGCCGAGCGCGACGAGCTCGCGCAGCAGGTTCTCGGCGTAGACGCTCATGCCGGACACCGCCGGCCAGTAGCGCCGGGACACGAAGCAGACCCTCACCCCGCTTCCCACGGGTCGGCGGCCCGCAGCAGCGCGAGCGCCCGCGGCACCATCTCGTGGGCGCGGTGGCTGTCGCGCGACAGCTCGAGCGTCACCAGCCGGTCGTACGCCACGTCGGCGAGCGCGCGCAGCACCGCGGGCAGGTCGACATCGCCCTCGTCGAGCGGCAGGTGCTCGTGCACCCCGCGCCGCATCCCCTCGACCGCGACCGTGCCGAGGTGCGGCGCGAACGCGCGCACGGCGTCCTGCGGCTCGTACCGCCCGGCGACGACGCAGTGACCGGTGTCGAGCGCCAGCGAGATGCCCGGCACCGCTCCGGCCAGGCGTGTCCAGTCGTCGACGTCCTCGACGAGCATCCCGGGCTCGGGCTCGACGGCGAGGCTGTACGCCGCCGCGCCGTGCGAGTCGACGAGCGCGCGCACGCCGTCGACCACCCAGGTCCAGGCCTCGTCGCGGTCGACGCCGGGACGGGGCACGCCCGCCCAGAAGCTCACCGCCTCGGCGCGCAGCACCTCGGCGACGTCACACGCGCGGCGCAGGAAGTCCAGCCGGCGGGCCCGTCCGTCCGGGTCGGGCGTGACGAGGGTGGGCTCGTGCTTGGCGCGGGGGTCGAGCAGGAAGCGCGCGCCCGTCTCCACGACCACCTCGAGGCACAGCACGTCGAGGCGCTCCCGCAGCCGCTCGGCCTGCGCCAGCGCGTCGGGCGCGAACGGGTCGAGGTGGTGGACGTCGAGCGTGAGCGCGACGCCGTCGTAGCCGGTGTCGGCGAGGAACGCGAGCGCGTCGTCGAGCCGGTGGTGGGCCAGCCCGTTGGTGTTGTACGCGTACCTCACGTGCGCTCCAGCACGAGTCCCGTGACCTCCAGCCAGCGGCCGGCGCCGGTACGGCGGTGCAGCCCGTCGCGCTGGGCGCGCACGGTGTACGCCGGCCCGAGCAGCAGGCGGGCGTGCCCGGCCAGCTCGGGCTCGTGCGGGAAGTCGCGCGCAGTGGTGAGCGCGAGCAGCCCGCCGGGCG
>JALYNK010000170.1 GCA_030773235.1 Actinomycetota bacterium
GGCGAGCACACCGCGGAGGTGCTCGCCGAGCTGGGGTACGCGGACCACGACGTCGCCCGGCTCGCCGGCGACGGTGTGGCGGCCGGGCCCGGCACGACCGCCTGACCCCCGCTCCGCACGACCGAGGAGGCCCCGTGGCCGCGCTGGCCGGCGTCTACCCCATCACGCTCACGCCGTTCACCGACGCCGGTGACGTCGACCAGGGCGGCATCGACGCACTCGTCGAGAGCTACCTGCAGGCCGGCGCGCACGGCCTGACGATCCTCGGGATCATGGGCGAGGCGGCCCGGCTGCTCGACGACGAGCGCGAGGTGGTGCTGCGGCGCTACCTGGCCGCCGCTGCCGGGCGGGTGCCCGTCGTGGTGGGCGTCTCGGCCCGCGCCACCCGCGTGGCGCTGCACTACGCCCGGCGGGCAGAGGAGGCCGGCGCGGCCGCGGTGATGCTCGCGCCCCCCGACGGCACCCGAGACCTCGAGCTGGTGCTCGAGCACTTCCGGCAGGTGGAGGCAGCGGTCTCGGTGCCGGTGGTGGTGCAGGACGAGCCGGTCAACACCGGCGTGACGATGCCGGCGCCGTTCCTCGTCCGGCTGCTCGACGGCCTCCCGGGCTGCCGCTACCTCAAGCTCGAGGAGTCGCCGACTCTGCCGAAGATCTCGGCGGTGCGCCGCCTGGCGTCGTCGGAGGTGGGGATCTTCGGCGGGCTCGGCGGGCTCTACTTCTACGAGGAGCTCGGGCGCGGCGCCGACGGCATCATGACCGGCTTCGGGTTCCCGGAGATCCTCGTCCGCACGTACGAGCTGTACCGGTCGGGCGACCGGGCGGGGGCGCAGCGGTACTTCTTCTCCTACCTCCCGCTGGTGCGCTTCGAGGCCCAGCTGGGCGTGGGCGGGGTGGCGGTCCGCAAGCACGTCTTCGCCCGGCGCGGCGTGATCGGCTCAGCGCACGCGCGGTTCCCCGCTCCCCGGGTGGACGAGCAGACCCTGCGCGAGCTCGACGACCTCCTCACCGTGCTCGGGCTGCAGGGCTGAACCCGCTCCGGGTCGCGGCGCGTCAGGCCGCGGCCGGCTCCGGCCGCGGCGGCGTGCTCCGGCGCAGCCCGACGAGGTGCACGACGACGGCCAGCGCCAGCACGCCGACGCCGGCCAGGGCGGAGGCGGGCTCGAGGTAGAGCAGCAGCAGCGCGGCGACACCGGCGAGCAGCCGCTCCGGCAGCCGCGCCGGGCCCTTGATCCAGCCGGCGGTCACCACCGTGAGCGCGGCGACGCCGAGCGCGGACGCGGCGACGGTGAGCGCGATCGTGAGGGCGTCGGACTGCAGGAGCACGCCGGTCCCGTTCGGCGACAGGACGAACGCGAACGGCACGAGGAACGCCGGGAGCGTGTACTTCCAGGTCGTCATCATCGTCGCGAACGCGTTGCCGCCGGTGACCGCGGAGGCCGCCACCGCCGACAGCGCGGTCGGCGGGCTCACCTCCGACAGCACCGCGTAGTAGAAGATGAACATGTAGGCGACGAACGCCGGCACGCCCTGCTCGGTGAGCGCCGGACCGATCACCACCGACGCGATGATGAACGACGCCGTCACCGGCACCGCGAGGCCCAGCAGGAGCACGGCGACCGCGGAGAACAGCGCGGTGAGCAGCAGGTTGCCGCCCGCGGCGTCAACGATGAGGCCGCTGAGCTTCAGGCCGAGCCCGGTCAGCGTCACCACCGCGACGATGAGGCCGGCGGCGGCGGTCGTCGCCGCCACGGGGATGACGCCCATCGCGCCGGCCACCAGGGCCTTGAGGAGCCGGCGCGGGGTCAGCGCGTGGCTGCGGTCGAGGAACGACAGCGCGATCGCCAGCAGGGTCGCGTAGAAGACCGCCCGGAACGGCGTGAAGCCCATGACCATGAACACGACGATCGCGACGAGCGAGCTGAAGTGGTAGCCGTAGCGCAGCAGCAGCGTGCGCGCCGGCGGGGTCTGCAACTCGACCTGGTGCGTGGAGAACTTCCGGGCGTCGGCCTCGATGGCCAGGACGATCCCCAGGTAGTAGAGCAGTGAGGGCACCAGCGCGTAGACGAGCACCTGGAGGTAGCTGACGCCGAGGAACTCGGCGATGATGAACGCCGCCGCGCCGAGGGTCGGGGGCGACAGGATCGCGCCGATGCCGGCGGCGGCGAGCACACCGCCGCCCTCGTTCGGCGGATAGCCGCCGCGCTTGAGGATCGGCCAGGCCACCGAGCCGAGCGTCACCGTGGTGGCCGTGCCGGAGCCGGAGACCGTGCCGAGCAGGAAGCCGGCCATCGTCGTCGTGCGGCCGGGGCCGGTGCGGGAACGGCCGAACGCCGCGAAGCTGACGTCGATGAAGTACTTGCCCGCGCCGGAGTACTCGAGGACCGCGCCGTAGATCGTGAACAGCACGATGTAGGTCGCCGCGACGTCCAGCGGCACCCCGAACAGCCCCTCGAGGCCCATGTAGGTCTGGCCGACGAGCCGCTCGACCCCGTACCCGACGTGGGAGATCGGCCAGTCGATCGGCAGGTAGCTGCCGTAGTAGGCGTAGGCGAGGAACGCCGCGCAGATGGCCGGCAGGATCCAGCCGACCGTCCGGCGGGTGGCCTCCAGCACCAGCACGATCGTGATCAGCCCGAACGTGATGTCGAGCGTCGTCGGCACCACCGCTCGCCGGACGAACTCGTCGAACGACACGAGGGTGTAGCCGAGCGCGACGACCGACAGCGCCGCGAGCAGCCAGTCGGTGATCCCGGGGTTGTCGCGCCGCGCCGGCTCGTCGGGCTGCGCCGGTCGTCGGGAGCTCCAGCCCCGGTAGACGAGGAACGTCATCGCCAGCGCGACCGCGAGGAAGCTGGTCCGGTAGATCTGCGTCGGCACCGGCCGCAGCACCCAGTAGACGGCGTACACCGACAGCGCGAGCCCGAGCCCCTGCACCACCCGCTGCGGGACCCCGGCGAGCTTGCGCGCGGGCTTCTCGGCCTCGTACGCCTCGATCAGCGCCTCGACCGCGTCGGGGTCGTCGTCGAGCAGCCGGACGCCGCCGCTCTCGTCGGCCCGGTCCGTGGTCCTCCGGTCGCGCATGCGTCCTCCCGGTCGTGCGGCCTCGCCGTCGCTACCGCGGTGCCCGCGGGCGCCCCTCGATGTCCACCACCACGTGCCGTGGCACGCCGTCACCGCCGTACAGCGGGTGCTCCTCGTCGCGGCCGTCGACCGTGGCCACGACCAGCGTCCGCCGGCCCACGTCGGTGGCCACCAGCGGCAGGGCCTCCAGCGCAGGTGTGCTCGACGCGCGGAGCAGCCACCGGCCCTCGTCCCGGCTGCGCTGCCCGTCCAGCGCGTAGTAGTCGAGCACCGCCTCAGACGGCGACGCGACCGCCACCAGCCGGAAGCCGCCGCCCTCCACCTGGAACGTCTCCTCGACCGGCTGGCCGTAGTAGGAGTGCGTGTAGGTCAGGGCGAACCGACCGGACGGCGGCAGCGGCGCTCGGGCGATCACTGTGCGGTCCTCGTCGCGCACGACCACCTGCCCGGCCCCGGGCTCGTGCGCCGTGGCGGCGGCGGTCCCGGCCACCGCGCAGAACAGCCCGAGCGCCGCGCCGCTGACGACCCGGCGGCTCCGGCGGGCGCCGGGCACGTCGGCGGGCACGTCGGGGCGCTACCTCGCCGAGCTGTAGTAGCGCTGGGCGCCGGGGTGCAGCGGCACCTCGCCGGTCTGCCGGGCCCGCTGCGGGTCGAGGTTCTTCGCCTCGGGGTGGACGGCGACCAGGTCGTTCTTGCGCTCGAACAGCAGGCGGGTGATGTCGAAGGCCTGCTGCTCGGGCATCGCCTGGTTGACCACGAGGAGGTTCGGCACGCCGAGAACCTCGACCCGCTCGTCCACGCCCTTGTAGACGCCGGCCGGGATGACGTCGCGCTGGTAGGCCTGCCCGTACTTGCTCTGCAGAGCCGACAGGAACTCCGTCGTGGGCAGCAGCACGATGCGGTCGGAGGTGGCCAGATCGGTGATGCCGCTGGTGGGCAGGCCGCCGGACCAGAAGAACGCGTCGATCGTGCCGTCGCGCAGCGCGCCCACCGACTCGCCCACTCCGAGCCCGGTCTTGCGGAGGTCCTTGCCCGCGTCCATGCCCACCGCCTCGAGCACACGCAGCGCGATGACCTCGGTGCCGGAGCCCGGCGCACCCACCGACACGCGCTTGCCGCGCAGGTCGGCGACCTTCTCGATGCCCGTGCCGGCCTTGGCGACGATCTGCGTGTAGTTCGTGTAGAGCTGCCCGAGGGCGGCCGCCTTCACCGGAGCGGGAAAGGAGCCGCGCCCCTTGACGGCGTCGGTCGCGGTGTCGGCGAGCACGAACGCGAGGTTGCTGCGCTGAGCGTCGATGAGCTTCATGTTGTCGACGGAGGCCGACGTCGCCTCGGCCGTCGCGGCGGTGCCCGGCAGGTTCTTGCTGATCACGTTGGCCAGGCCGCCGCCGTAGACGTAGTACACGCCGGAGGTGCCGCCCGTCGCGATCGACAGCCGTCCTCCCCCGCCGCCGCTCGCTGCGCCGCTGCCCG
>JALYNK010000171.1 GCA_030773235.1 Actinomycetota bacterium
CTGAGACGAGGACGCCCGCCAGAGCCAGCAGCGGCGGCAGGTCAGGCACGGGCGGCGACGGGGCCGGCTCCTGCCGGCAGCGGGAGCCGGGTGAGCGCCACGAGCGACACGCACTTCACGACCAGCTGCGCGAGCGCGAGAGCGAGCGCGAGGCCGTACGCCCCGAGCGCGACCGTGACGATGAGCGCCGCGGTGTTGGTGGCCTTGGCCGGCGGCGACCAGTTCCAGCGGTACAGCCGGCGGTCGACCTGCCAGAAGTAGTTCGGCGACAGCACCGGCCAGCGCAGGAACCCGAGCGACAGCAGGCAGTCGACCACCATGAACTGCAGGAGGAAGACCGTGATCGCCGGGGCGGCGGCCGGGTCCAGACCGAGATAGGTGACCGCGAGAATCCCGCAGCTGGCGCGGTCGCAGAGGATGTCGAGCACGGCGCCCTGACGCGTCTCCGTGCCGGTGCGGCGGGCCAGCGCACCGTCGGCGACGTCGCCGATCCAGTACACGGCGTACGCCACGGCGAGCAGCCCGAGCGACCGGGCGGTCGCCGCGTACGCGCCGATGCCGAGCGCGAGCACCGTGCGGGCGATGCTCACCCGGTTGGGCCAGTTCCAGGGGTCCTCGCGCACCGGCCGGGCGCCCTCGCCGGCGGCGACCGGCGGCAGGGTCATCCCCGGTCGACCGCGCGCTGCAGCAGGTCGCGCAGCACCGTGCCGAGCTGCAGGCCCGCCGCCGCCACCGCCATCGGCACCAGCGACGTCTCGGTCATGCCCGGCGCGCTGTTGGCCTCGAGCAGGTGCGGCACCCCCTCGGCGACGACGAGGTCGATGCGCGACAGGTCGCGCAGCCCGAGCGCGCGGTGCACCGCGACCGCCGCCCCCGTCACCGCCTCGGTCTGCGCCGCGCCCAGCCGGGCCGGCGCGAAGTACTCGGTGGAGCCGGCGGTGTAGCGCGCGGCGTAGTCGTAGACGCCCGACAGCGGCCGGACCTCGACGGGCGGCAGCGCCCGCGGGCCGTCGGCGTCCTCCACCACCGCGACGGCCACCTCGGTGCCCACCACGAACTGCTCCACCAGCGCCGCCTCGCCGTAGCCGAAGCAGGTCACCATCGCCGTCGGCAGGTCGGCGGCGTCGTGCACCGCGGTGGCGCCGAGCGCGGAGCCGCCGCGGGCGGGTTTGACCATGAGGGGCAGGCCGAGATGTCCGACGACGCGCTGCAGCAGGTCCTCCGCGCCGAGCTCCTGGAACGTCGCGTGGGTGAGGACGACGGCGTGCGGGGTGCGCACTCCCGCCGCCCGGGCGAGCGCCTTGGCCGCCGGCTTGTCCCAGGCCGCCCGGCAGGCGCTCGGCGTCGAGCCGACGTACGGCACCTCGGCGAGCTCGAGCACCTCGCGCACCGAGCCGTCCTCGCCGATGCCGCCGTGCAGCGCGACCAGCACCGCGTCGTACGCCGGCAGCGCGTCGAGCAGCCCCGCGTCGGCGTCGCGCTGGTCGCAGTCCACTCCGACCGAGCGCAGGGCGTCGACGACCCGCCGGCCGGAGCGCAGCGAGACGTCGCGCTCGTGCGACAGGCCGCCGGCGAGGACGAGCGCCTTCACGCCAGGTCCGGCGCCGGCGCGCGCACGACCCCGCGCGGCGCACGGGGAGCGGTGTGCGGCCCGAAGGTGTGCAGCAGCTCGAGCTCCTGCTCGACGACGCCGGCGAGGCGCCGCACGCCCTCGCGGATGCGGTCCGGCTCGGGGAAGCAGTACGAGAGCCGCAGCTCACGACTCCCGCTGCCGTCGGCGTAGAAGCCGATGCCCGGGACGTACGCCACGCGCGCCGACAGCGCCCGCGGCTGCATGACCTTGGCGTCCAGCCCCTCGGGCAGGGTGGTCCACACGTAGAACCCGCCGCGCGGGTGCGTCCAGGTCGTGCCGGCGGGCATCTGCGCGGACAGCGCGTCGAGCAGCGCGTCGCGCCGCTCGCGGTAGACGCCGCGGAAGACGTCGACCTGGCCCTGCCAGTCCTGCGTCGTCAGGTAGTCGACGACGGCGAGCTGGTTGAGCTGCGGCGGGCACAGCACCGTCGCCTCGCTGGCCAGCACGAGCTTCTCGCGCACCGCGTGCGGCGCGACGACCCAGCCGACCCGCAGCCCCGGCGCGAACGTCTTGCTGAACGAGCCGAGGTAGAGGACCTCGTTCTCCCCGCCGCGCGCCCTGATCGCGCGCACCGGCGGCCCGTCGAAGCCCAGCAGGCCGTACGGGTTGTCCTCGAGCACGAGCAGCCCCGCCTCGGCGCAGATGGCGAGGATCTCGTCGCGGCGCGGCTCGCTGAGGGAGACGCCGGCGGGGTTGTGGAAGTTCGGGATCGTGTAGAGGAACTTGGCGCGGCCGTCGGCGGCGGTGATCGCCTCGCGCAGCGCCTCGGGCTGCAGGCCGTCGTCGTCCATCGCCACGTGGCGCACGTCGGCCTGGTAGCTGGCGAACGTGCCGAGCGCGCCGACGTACGACGGCGCCTCGGCCAGCACGATGTCACCGGGGTCGACGAAGATGCGCGTGACGAGATCGAGGGCCTGCTGCGAGCCGACGGTGACGACCACGTCGTCCGGGCTCGCGACGACGCCCTCGAGCGCCATGACCTCGCAGATGAGCTCGCGCAGCACCGGGTCGCCCTGGCCGGAGCCGTACTGCAGAGCCTGCGCGCCGCGGGTGGCCAGCAGGTCGCTGAGCAGCTTGCCGACGCTGTCCAGCGGCAGCGCGGCGGTGTACGGCATGCCGCCGGCGAGGGAGACGACCTCGGGCCGGCTGGCCACCGCGAACAGGGCTCGGATCTCCGACGCTGCCATACCGCCCGTACGCGCTGCGTAACGCTGAGTGAAAGCGTCGAGCGTGACCCCTCGCGTCTGCGGTCCAGCCGTCATCCGCCGAGGGTACCTGCGGGGCGCCGGTCGGCCGGCAGATCGACGGAGGCGGGCCCGCGCGTCCCGACCTGCTGGTTACCCTGCTCGCGCCATGAGCCGCCGCGTCGTCAACGTCACGCTCGACAACCTCGACGACCTGCCGGCGCGGTGCCGCTCGTGCGTGTTCTGGGAGCTCGACCCGGGCGCCCGCGAGCAGGCCCTGGCGGCCGGCGACACGCGCCTGGAGAAGGAGTCCTGGGTGTCCGCGACCCTGCTCGAGTGGGGCAGCTGCGGCAAGATCGTGTACGTCGACGGCGTGCCGGCCGGCTTCCTGCTGTACGCCCCGCCGGCGCACGTCCCGCGCTCGGTGGCCTTCCCCACCTCGCCGGTGAGCCCGGACGCCGTGCTGCTGATCACCGGCACGGTTCTGCCGGACTACGCCGGCGGCGGGCTCGGCCGCGTCCTCGTGCAGAGCGTCGCGAAGGACCTGACGCGGCGCGGGGTGCGCGCGCTCGAGGCGTTCGGCGACGAGCGCTGGGAGTCGCCGGCGTGCGTGCTCCCGGCCGACGCGCTGCGGGCCGTCGGCTTCAAGACCGTCCGCCCGCACCCCCGCTGGCCGCGGCTGCGCCTGGAGCTCAAGAGCGCCGTGTCCTGGCGGGAGGACGTCGAGGTCGCGATCGAGCGGCTGCTCGGGTCGATGTCGCCCGACCCGCTGCTCCGTCCCGTCTGAGCGGGACGCGGACCGGCCTGGCACCCGTCCGCCCGTCCCCCGTCTGCCCGTCCGCCCGTCCGCCCGTCCGACCGGCCGCCCGGCCGCCCGTCCGGTTGTCCCCCGCGCGCCCGGGGGACGCTGTGCGCCGACAGTCCGCACCCCATGACCCCCCGGAGGACTCGTGCCTTTCGTCGAGACCGGTCGCGACGGCGACACCCCCGTCCACATCCACTACCAGGACCACGGCTCCGGGCGCCCGGTCGTGCTCATCCACGGCTGGCCGCTGTCCGGGCGGGCGTGGGAGAGCCAGATCAGCGCCCTCGTCGACGCCGGCCACCGCGTGATCGCGTACGACCGCCGCGGGTTCGGCGCCTCGTCGCAGCCGTGGAACGGCTACGACTACGACACCTTCACCGCCGACCTCGACGCGCTGCTGCAGCACCTCGACCTGCGCGACGCCACGCTCGTCGGCTTCTCCATGGGCGGCGGCGAGGTCGTCCGCTACCTCAGCACCCGCGGCAGCGACCGCGTCACGAAGGGCGTGCTGGCCGGCGCCGTGCCGCCGTACCTGCTGAAGACCGACGACAACCCCGACGGCGGGCTCACCGAGGAGGCGATCGCCGGCTTCCAGGCCGGCGTCGTCGGCGACCGGCCGGCGTTCCTCGAGGGGTTCACCCGCGCCTTCTTCAGCGCGAACGGCGAGATGAAGGTCAGCGAGGCGACCCGGCGGTACGCCCAGTCGATCGCGGAGTTCGCGTCGCCCAAGGGGACGCTCGACTGCATCAACGCGTTCGGCCGCACCGACTTCCGCGGCGACCTCGCGAAGATCGACGTACCGGTGCTCGTCATCCACGGCGACGCGGACGCGATCGTGCCGCTCGAGGTGAGCGGCCGGCTCGCCGACCAGCAGCTGAGGAGCAGCACGCTCGTCGTGGTCGAGGGCGGGCCGCACGGCTTC
>JALYNK010000172.1 GCA_030773235.1 Actinomycetota bacterium
GCTCGCAGCGGCGCGGAGGCGGGGCCCCTGCCGCCGGACGGGCCGGCGACGGACGGGCTGGCGCCGGACGGGCTGGCGACCGACGGGCTGGCGCACGACGGGCTGGCCCGGCCCGAGCTCGTGGAGGACGACGCGCAGCTCGAGTCCGCGCTGCGCCCCCGGCGGCTCGAGGAGTTCGTCGGGCAGGAGAAGGTCCGCGAGCAGCTGCAGCTCCTGCTGGACGGAGCCCGGCGCCGCGCCCGGCCGCCCGACCACGTCCTGCTCTCCGGCGCTCCGGGCCTGGGCAAGACCAGCCTCGCGCTGATCATCGCCAGCGAGCTGGGGGCGGGCATCCGGGTCACCAGCGGGCCGGCGATGGAGCGGGCCGGCGACCTCGTCGCGCTGGTCACCTCGCTCGCCGAGGGCGAGGTGCTGTTCATCGACGAGATCCACCGCATCGCCCGGCCCGCCGAAGAGCTGCTGTACATGGCGATGGAGGACTTCCGCATCGACGTGGTGGTGGGCAAGGGCCCGGGCTCCACCGCGATCCCGCTGGACGTCCCGCCGTTCACGCTCGTCGGAGCGACGACGCGCTCCGGGCTGCTGACCGGCCCGCTGCGGGCGCGCTTCGGGTTCACCGCGCACATGGAGCCGTACTCCGCCGCCGAGCTGCAGGAGGTGCTCGAGCGCAGCGCGCGGCTGCTCGGCGTCGACCTGACCGCGCAGGGCGCCCGCGAGGTCGCCCTGCGCTCACGCGGCACCCCCCGGGTGGCCAACCGGCTGCTCCGCCGCGTCCGGGACTACGCGGAGGTCCGGGCCGGCGGCGTCGTCACCCGCGACGTGGCGCAGGCCGCGCTGGCCCTGTACGACGTCGACGAGCTCGGCCTCGACCGGCTCGACCGGGCGGTGCTCGACGCGCTCGTCCGGCGCTTCGGCGGCGGTCCGGTGGGCCTGTCCACGCTGGCCGTGGCCGTCAGCGAGGAGCGGGAGACCGTCGAGGAGGTCGCCGAGCCGTTCCTGGTCCGCTCGGGGCTCGTCGTACGCACCCCGCGCGGCCGGCTCGCCACGCCCGCGGCCTGGCGCCACCTCGGGCTGTCACCACCCGCGGGGGTCGACGTGCTGCCGTTCGACCTGCCTCAGCCCGGAGCGTGACAAGCCGAGGCGACAGCCCGAGGTGACGGCGTCGTGACCCGGCGGAACCGCACGGATGCGCGGCGTCGTTGCTCCGGGCAGCCGCTGCGTATGCTCGACGGCTGGTCGGCCCGAGGTCAACGAGGGGGAGGAGGGGCGGTGCCGCAAGGCGCGTCTCAGATCATCCTGCTGGTGCTCCTGCTCTCGTCGTTCTACTTCATGGTCCTGCGGCCGCAGCAGAAGCGCCTCAAGGCCGCGCAGGCGGTGCGCGAGCAGCTGCGCCCCGGGCTGCGCGTCATGACGACGTCCGGGCTCCAGGCGACGCTCGTCGCGGTCGAGAACGACGTGGCGGTGCTCGAGGTGGCTCCCGGCGTGCAGGTGCGCTGGGCCATCGGCGCCGTCGGCACCATCCTCGACCCCGCGGTGCCGGGTGCCCGACCCGACGGACGCGCGGCGGGGCCGAGCGCGGCCGCCTGACACCGCGACCCGACCTGGACACCCGCGGCTGAACGGCGCCGCCCCGGCCGCCGCACCGCAGTGCCGGCTCGGGCGCCCGTCCCGCCGGTACCGACATCCGACGACGGAGGACCCTCGTGGTACGTCGCAGCACACCGGCGCGCGGCCCGCTGCGCTCCGGCCGCTATCTCGGCGTCCTGCTCGCGCTGCTCGCCGTGCTCTACGCCACGGTCTTCCTCGCCGGGCCGGGGAGCAGGCCGCTCACGCCCAACCTCGCGCTCGACCTGCAGGGCGGGGCGACCGTCACGCTGGAGGCGCGTCCGGACAGCGGGCAGCCGGCCTCGCCGAGCCAGCTCGGGACGGCCGTGGACATCATCCGGCAGCGGGTCAACGGCGCGGGCGTGTCCGAGGCCGAGGTCGTCGTGCAGGGCCAGAACATCGTCGTCAGCGTTCCCGGCGGCAACCGCGCCTCGATCCGCAACGTCACCCAGACCGCGCAGCTGCGCTTCCGCGAGGTGTTGGACTTCGCGCCCGGCACGCCGTCCAGCGGTGAGCCCGACCCGTCGCAGAGCCTGCTCGAGCTGCCGCCCGAGGAGAGCCCGGCGCCCAGCGGCTCGGCGACGCCGGCACCCACCGGGTCGGTCGTGCCGGACCCGTCAGCGAGCACCGCCCGGCCCCGCGCGCTGGCGCCGGCGCTGCAGGCCGACGCGACCCCCTCGGCCAGTGCCAGCCCGTCCGCCAGCGCCAGCCCGTCGGCCAGCGCCAGCCCGTCGGCCAGCCCCAGCCCGTCGGCGAGCGCGGCTGCTCCCCCCGGCCAGGTGCGGTCGGGCGACCCGGCGACGGACGAGGCGTTCGCGGCGCTGGACTGCTCGCAGGAGGCGAACCGCCGCGGGGTGGGCGCGAACGACAAGCCCGACCAGCAGATCGTGGCCTGCAGCAAGGACGGCGCGGAGAAGTTCCGGCTCGACGTCGCGAAGGTGATCGGCACCGACGTCCGCGGCGCCACGGCTGCGCTCGACAGCCAGGGCACGGGCCAGTGGCAGGTCAACGTCCAGTTCACCGGCGAGGGCCAGAACAAGTTCACCGAGCTGACCAAGGAGACGACCGGCAAGCGGGTCGCGATCGTCCTCGACGGCGTCGTGCAGAGCGCCCCGACGATCCAGACCCGCATCGACGCCGACGCCCAGATCACCGGCGACTTCACCCAGCGCGAGGCGCAGGACCTGTCCAACATCCTCAAGTACGGCGCGCTGCCGCTGACGTTCGTCGCGCAGGAGGAGCAGACGATCTCGCCGACGCTCGGCGGTGACCAGCTGCGCAGCGGTCTGCTCGCCGGCGGCCTCGGTCTGCTCGCCGTCGTCGTCTACTCGCTGCTGTACTACCGCGTCCTCGGCATCGTGACCATCGCCAGCCTGCTGGTGTCCGGCGCGATGACGTACGCGATGATCTGCATCCTCGGCGCGCAGATCGGGTTCGCGCTGAGCCTGGCCGGCATCGCCGGCTTCATCGTCGCGGTCGGCATCACCGCCGACTCGTTCGTGGTGTTCTTCGAACGGCTCAAGGACGAGGTCAAGGAGGGCCGCACGCCGCGGGCGTCCGTCGACCGGGCGTGGGTCCGCGCGCGGCGCACGATCCTGTCGGCCGACACCGTGTCGTTCCTCGCCGCGATCATCCTCTACTTCGTGTCGGTCGGCGGCGTGCGCGGCTTCGCGTTCACCCTCGGCCTGTCGACCCTGCTCGACGTCGTCGTCGTGTTCCTCTTCACGCGGCCGATGGTGTCGCTCATGTCGCGCTACTCGTGGTTCACCAAGAGCCGCTACACCGGGTTCTTCGGACCCGACGGCGGCGAGCCGGTCACCACCACCGCGCCCACCGGCCGGCGCCGGCCGGTCGCCCAGGAGGCCTGATGTCCCTCGCTCGGCGGCTCTACCGGGGCGAGACCGCGTTCCCGCTCATCCGCAGGCGGAAAATCTTCTACCTGATCTCTCTCGCTCTCGTCACCATCGCGCTGACGAGCATGGTGGTGCGCGGCTTCAACCTCGGAGTCGAGTTCAGCGGCGGGTCCACGTTCCAGTTCCCGGCCAACGGGCGCACGGAGGAGGACGCGCGGCGGGTCTTCGAGCGCCTTGGCGTGCCGGACGTCATCCCGCAGACGGTGGGCCGCGCCGGCGGCGCCGAGAAGGACATCCGGGTGCAGACCGAGCCGCTGCCGCCGGAGGAGATCGACCGGGTCCTGCCGGCCGTCGCGCAGGAGTTCGGCATCCCCGCCGACCAGATCAACCCGTCGTCGGTGGGTCCCGCATGGGGGCGCCAGGTGACGACGAAGGCGCTGCAGGGGCTGGGTCTGTTCCTCGTCGCCGTCATCGCCTACATCTCGCTGCGGTTCGAACCCAAGATGGCGGCCGCCGCCATCGTCGCGCTCGTCCACGACCTCATCCTCACGGCCGGCATCTACTCGATCACGCAGTTCGTCGTCACGCCGTCGACGATCATCGCGCTGCTGACGGTGCTGGGCTACAGCCTCTACGACACGATCGTCGTGTTCGACAAGGTCGAGGAGAACACCCGCGGGCTGAGCGCAGGCAGCCGCTCGACCTACAGCGAGGCCGCCGAGCTCGCCGTCAACCAGACGTTCATGCGCTCGATCAACACCTCGCTCATCGCGCTGCTGCCGGTGTCGGGCCTGCTGTTCGTCGGCGCGTTCCTGCTCGGCGCCGGAACGCTCAAGGACCTCGCGCTCGCGCTGTTCGTCGGGCTCGCGTCCGGCGCGTACAGCTCGCTGTTCCTCGCGACGCCGCTGCTCGCGGACATGAAGGAGCGCGAGCCGCAGTACCGCGCGCTCGCCGCCCGCGTCCTCGCTCGCCGCAGCGGTGCGGCCCGGCCGGGAGCGCGCGCCGCGGCCCGGCCGGGCAGCGTCCTCGTGGCCGCGGCGCCGGCCCCGGTGGGCGAGTTCCCCGG
>JALYNK010000173.1 GCA_030773235.1 Actinomycetota bacterium
CACCCGCCGTGCCCTGACCCACCCGCAACGTCCCCGCCACGTCCAGCGCCAGAAACCGCTCCACCCCGTCAGCGCCGAACGCCCGCTCCGACAACCCCGCCAACTCCGCCAGGCACCGCACCCGCGCCGCGAAAGCCACCGCCTCCGCCACAACCAACCGCTCCAGAACAGCCAGACCGTCCCCGACCCGATCGTCCAACAACTCCTGCCTCATACGCAGCACAATAGGCGCGAGGTCCGACAGAAACGCGACCGCACCGGCTCTGTGGACAGGTGGGGAAGCGTGTCCAGAAAGGGTCGGTACAGAGCACCAGCGGTGCCATCTCGCAAGGAACGGGAGCAGGCCGGACGGCACGTCGGATCGTCGGGCCCTCAGCACGTCCGCCTGGTGCGGGGCACATTCCCGGCGGCATCCTGGTGCGCGCTCAAGCAGCGCGACCATAGTGGAGCCAGGACACGCCGTACGTCATGAGCGTCGCGGAGCGCGGCGACGGCTTCGGCACAGCCGTCGCGAGATGCGACTTCGGCTGCGACGGCTACGCCTGCCCCGCGGCTGTGAGCGGTTCGGCGCGCAGTCGCGGTCGGCGGCACCACCGGCGACGAGCCGGCCGAGCTGGCCGTGGGCGTGCCCGGCGAGTCGGTGGGCAGCGCCGCGCTCGTCCTGGGGCCGTAGGTCCCGAGTGTTCGCAGCCGGCAGCCCGGTCGGGCGTGTCGGGGCGACCTGTGCGTGACGGGCGGCGACGCCGCGTTACCGTGCCGGCCCGTCGCACCGGCGGCGGGTCGACCAGGAGCACCGCCATGACCCTCCCCCGCACGTCCACCGCGCTCGCTACCGCCGCTCTGGTGCTGTCCACCGCCGCCTGCGGCGGGGGCGGCGGCACGGCCGCGCCAGCGAGCAGCAGCAGCGCCGCACTGAGCACGTCGGCGGCGCCGCCGGCCCCGTCCAGCGCGCCGCCCAGCGCGGCGGCGATCACTGAGCAGAGCGCTGAGGCCGCCGCTGACAAGATCAACCTGCAGGCGGCCGACCTGCCCGGCTTTCAGGCGGTGCCGTCCGACGACACGGACAGCAAGGAGCTCGACAAGCTCGAGGACGAGATGGCGAAGTGCCTGGGCGCGTCGACCGAGGACCCGCTGCAGGAGGTCGTCTCGGACGACTTCGCGAAGGGCTCGCAGCTGCCCGCGCTGCTGGCGAGCAGCAGCGTCGCCTTCGTCGACGATCCCGAGCGCGTGCGTCAGGACGTCGCCGCGCTCAAGAGCGACAACGGCCCGGACTGCCTCGCGACGTTCACCAAGAGGATCTTCACGCAGGCAGCCGGTGGCGCGGGCGTGAAGTTCTCCGACCCCGCGGTCGAGGAGCTGACGCCCGCCGGTGCCCCAGGTGTGGAGACGTTCGGGTTCACCGTGACCAGCAAGGCGCAGGCGCAGGGGCAGTCGGTCCCGTTCACCCTCACCCTGCTGGGCGCGGGCACGCAGCGCACGGAGACGTCGCTGTTCATGCTCGGCGTAGGCACCGAGGTGCCGGCCGACCAGCGCGACGCGCTGTTCGCCAAGCTGGTGGAGCGCACCAGCGCGAACGCGCTGTAGCGCGTCAGTCGGCGGGCGGCGGGCCGGCCAGCTCGAGCAGCGCCTGCTCGTACCGCCCGCCCACGTCGACGCGAGTGATCGCGTCGAGGCGGTGCTTGGTCACGTCGTTCGTCCACGTCGCCGCCGGAGTCAGCTCGCGCAGCCAGAGCGTCCGGCGGCCGAAGCCGCGCGGCTGCCCGACGAAGCACACGTCGGGGTCGTCGTGCTCCGGGTGCACGGTGACGAGCGGGGCCGCGAGCGAGGTGACGACGGAGCGGACGTCGTCGAGCTGGACGCCCTCCGGCGCGCGCGGCGGCCACTGCTCCCGCAGGACGAGGGCGCCCTGCGCCACCTCCTGCCGGGGCGGCGTGCGCAGGCGGCTGAGGTCCTGCAGGCGCACCGCGACGTGACCGTCCAGCACCAGGGCGGGGTCCAGCCGCGCGACGAGGCACCACTGCTCCCCGACGCCGACGACGTAGCCCTCGAGCGGCTCGATCTCGCCGCGCTCCAGCCGTACGAGGTCCAGCTCCTCGGCCGCCGCGCGCAACCGCTCGCCCACCTGGCCCTCGCCCTTGCCCTTGCGCTTGCCCACCCCGTCCTCCTCACCTCAGCCGTCCCGGCGCAGCCGGCGCCACGCCGCGACGTCCAGCAGCGTCGCGACCACCACGAGGCCCACCGCCGCCGCTCCGCTGCCGTCCGTCATCAGCAGTGCGAGCGCGGCGAGCGACAGCAGCAGCGACGCGACGAACGCAGCAGGCGCCCAGGACCTCTCCACCTCTTCAGCGGAGCACGCCCGCGTGCCGAGGTGGAGACGTGCCCCGCCGTCCGCTGCTCCTCCCCGCCGTGCTCGTCGGCCTCGTCGGGGTGCTGTCCCCGCCTGCGGTCGCGGAGACCACCTCAGCCCGCGCGTTGCTGTCCCGCCTGCCCGTCGCCGCCGAGAGCGGCGCGACGACGTACGAGCGGGCGGCGTTCCGGCACTGGTCCGACGTGGACGGCGACTGCCGGAGCACCCGCGCGGAGGTGCTGGCAGCGGAGTCGCGGGTCGCGGTCACGTACACCTCGAGCAGTGGCTGCACCGTCGCCACCGGCCGCTGGTACTCGTACTACGACGGCCTGACCTGGACGGTCGCCGGCGACGTCGACGTCGACCACGTGGTGGCCCTCAAGGAGGCGTGGGAGTCGGGCGCACGCAGCTGGACGGCCTCCCGGCGCGAGCGGTACGCCAACGACCTGGCGTACGGCCGCTCGCTCGTCGCGGTGACCGACGACGTGAACGCGAGCAAGGGCGACCGCGACCCGGCGCAGTGGCTGCCGCCGCGCAGCGCCGCCCAGTGCCGGTACGCGACGACGTGGGTGCTGGTGAAGTACCGCTGGCGGCTGAGCATCGACGCCGCCGAGCGGGACCGGCTCGCGTCGTTGCTGTCCGGCGACTGCGGCGCCGCGGTCGTGACGGTGCCCCCGCGGGCGGCCTGACTCCGGCGCTCGACCTGAGCCTTGCCGCCGCCAGGTCACGTCGAGGCACTGGCGCCGACCGCGATCTCGGCCCGGTCGCCCGCACCGGCACCAGCTGGTCGACGCGGGCGAGCGCCCCGACCCGCTCGTGCTGCGCCTGCATGCAGTGGACGACGACCATCTCCTGCGTGTCCACCCGCTCGGGAACGCGCTGCACCATGTCGACTCCTCCTCGCGGAGGCTGGGACCGCTAGACCCTGCTGCTCTGCAGCGTCAGGGGCTCTCGGGGACGAGAGGTCGCACTCCGCACCCGCCACGCGGCGCTGCCAGCGCTTGATCTCCCCCGCATCAACGCCGAACGGCGCAGAGCAGGCACCTCCGATGCTCCCGCTTGGGCGCTGTACGGCTCGCAGGATGTGCTCGGGCGTCGAGCCGCGAGCAGCATGCCCACCAGTACGAGGAGTGCTCCGAGCGCGGCCTGCTCGCTCAGCTGCTCTCCACCGAAGCCGACCGCGACCAACCCGGCGAAGACGGGCTCAGTGGTCAGGACGACAGCGACGCAGGTGGCGCTGAGCCGAGACTGCACCCAGGTCTGGAGGAAGTAGGCCAGGGCGGTCGCCAACACCGCGGTGACCAGTACGGCCGCCCAGACCGACCTGTCGCTCGGTACGGCCAGTCCGTCGGGCAGCGTGATGACGGCGACGGTGACCGTGACGGTCATGAGCTGGACGACGGCCAGCCCGTGGAGGTCGTGGCGGCCCGCCCAGCGGCTCAGCCCGAGGATGTGCAGCGCGAACGCGACAGCACACCCGAGGGTGAGCACCTCACCTGGCCCGATCGACAGACCCCGCAGTGACAGGAGCGCCAGTCCGGCGGTTGCCAGCCCTACCGCCGTCCAGCAGGCGCGCGGGACCCTCTCCCGGTACAGCAGCGCTGCCCCCAGGGGCGTCAGCACCACCAGCAAGCCGGTGATGAATCCCGAGACCGACGCCGGAGTGCTGCGTAGACCGACCGTCTGGAGCAGGTACGCCGCGGCGAGGGCCAGTCCGAGCAGGATCCCGGCTCGGACTCCTCGTGCGCTGAGCCGGAACAACGCTCGCGGACGTACGGCGGCGACAACGGCACTGGCCAACGCGAACCGCCACGTGAGGAAGTCGCTGACGGGCATCGCCGCCACGGCGTCCTTGACCACGACGTACGTGGCGCCCCAGATCGCAGCGACGCCCAACAAGGCGCACACCGCCACGACCGGGCCGGAACGGCGCTGCTGTCCGTCGACCCCCACGCGCTGGACCGGGATCAGGAGGAGGCCGTTCGCACCTCGCGACGGAGCCGTGACTGGGACAGGCCCGCTCGCCCCACCGGAGTGCATGCCCGCCGCCCCCAAGCTCGCCATGTCGCCCGCCGCATCGGGGACGAGCCGGTGCTGCCGCAGCCGGCGCGCCCGGCTCCGGCGTGGTCACGAACGCGACGCGGACAGGGCCGAACCTCCAGCCCTCGTAAC
>JALYNK010000174.1 GCA_030773235.1 Actinomycetota bacterium
TCGTCCTGCGCGACCTGCGCGAGCGTCTTGCCCTCCTGCAGCGCGGTGCGCAGCTGGTCGGTCGTGATGCCCAGCGCGCCCGCCACGGCGTCGGGCGACAGCCGGCCGGCGTGCGGGCCGTGGCCGTAGCCGTGGCCGGTGGGCAGCCGGTCGGCCAGTGTCGTGGCGACCTCGTCGGCCTGCTCCTGCGTGATGGTGCCGTCCGTGACGAGGCTCCGCAGCGCCTCCGCGATGCGGTCGACGCGGCTGGTCCCGGTGCTCGTGGTGCTGCCGCCCGAGGACGTGGTCCCCGAGTCCTGGGCCTGGGCCAGGGTGGGGGCGAGGACGGCGGCGCCCCCGGCTCCCAGGCCGACGGCCAGTGCGAACGTGGCGATGCCCTTGCGCATGACTCTCCTCGTGTGCGGTGGCTCGGTCCGTACGAGGTTCGGCAGGGGCGCTGACACCGGGCTGGCGCGGACCTGTGAGTGCACTGGGAGTCGCGCTCAGCCCTGCAGGTACGCCCGCAGGACCTGTGCGCACCGGCGGACCAGCCCGAGGTCCACCTCCTCCTCGCGGGTGTGCGCGAGGGCTGGGTCGCCCGGCCCGTAGTTGAGCGCCGGGATCCCCAGCGCGGCGAACCGCGCGACGTCGGTCCACCCGTACTTCGCCACCGGCTGCGCGCCGACCGCGGCGAGGAACGCCTGTGCCGCCGGCGCCCCCAGCCCGGGGAGCGCGCCGGGCGCGCTGTCGGTCAGCACGACGTCGTACGGCGCCAGCACCTCGCGGACGTGGTCGAGCGCCTGCTCCTCGGTGCGGTCGGGCGCGAACCGGAAGTTGACGGTCACCGTGCAGGCGTCGGGGATGACGTTGCCGGCGACCCCCCCGGCGATGCGCACGGCGTTGAGCCCCTCGCGGTACGCACACCCGTCGATCTCGACGACCCGCGGGTCGTACCGCACGAGCATCGTGAGCAGCGGCGCGACGGCGTGGACCGCGTTCTCCCCCAGCCAGGAGCGCGCGGAGTGCGCGCGCCGGCCGGGGACGGTCACCTCGACGCGGAGGGTGCCCTGGCAGCCCGCCTCGACCTGCCCGCTCGTCGGCTCGAGGAGCACGGCGAGGTCGGCGTCCAGCCAGTCGCGGTGGGTGCGGGCCAGCCGGCCGAGACCGTTGCGGGCGGCCTCGACCTCCTCGTGGTCGTAGAGCACGTAGGTCATGTCGTACGCCGGCTCGCGCAGCGTCGCGGCGAGGTGCAGCAGCACCGCGTCGCCCGACTTCATGTCGCTGGTGCCGCAGCCGGACAGCCGGTCGCCGTCGCGGCGGCTGGGGAGGTTGTCGGCGACCGGCACCGTGTCGAGGTGGCCGGCGAGCAGCACGCGCCGCCCCCGGCCGAGGTCCGTGCGAGCGACGACGGCGTCGCCGTCGCGGTCGACGCGCAGCCCGGGGACAGCGCGCAGCCCGGCCTCGACGAGGTCGGCGAGCGGGCCCTCGCCGCCGCTGACGGACTCGACGTCGACCAGCGCCGCGGTGAGCTCGCCCGGGTCGGCGGCGAGGTCGAGCGCCGGTGCCATCAGGGCGCCACGCCGTGCTCGCGCAGGACGTCGTTGAGCGCGAGCTTGTCGTGCTCCTGGCCGGGCTCGAGGTAGCGCAGCACCAGCAGGCACGGCAGCCCGAAGTCGCCGCCGGGGAAGCTGCGCACCCGCGTCGAGCCGACGCACACCGACCGCTCGGGCGCGATCCCGCGGGGCAGCTCGCGGCCGCTCTCCGCCTCGTACACGCGGGTGCTCGCGGTCAGCACGGTGCCGGCGCCCAGCTTGGCGCCCCGCCGCACGCGGGCGCCCTCGACGACCATCGACCGCGAGCCGATGAAGGCGTCGTCCTCCACGACGACCGGAGCGGCCTGCGGCGGCTCGAGCACGCCGCCGATCCCGACGCCGCCCGACAGGTGGACGTTCCGCCCGATCTGCGCGCAGGAGCCCACGGTCGCCCAGGTGTCGACCATCGAGCCCGCGCCGACGTAGCCGCCGATGTTGGTGTAGCTCGGCATGAGCACGACGCCGGGCTCGAAGTACGACCCCCAGCGCGCGATCGCGCCCGCGACGACGCGTACGCCGGAGAACGTCTTCTTCAGCGGCACGCGGTCGTGCACGTAGAAGTCGCCGTTGCTGCCCTCCGCCATCGGCAGCACCTTGAACGACAGCAGGATCGCCCGCTTGGCGCGCTCGTCGACGACGACGTCGTCGCCCTCGACCCGCGCCCCGCGCGCGGCCCCGGTGTCGAGCAGGTCGACCGCCGCGACCACCTGCTCGCGCGCGTCGGCGTCGTCGGGGCTGAGCTCGGCGCGGCGCTCCCAGAGCTCGTCGATCGCCGGGTCGAGGGGGCTGGTGGCAGCGGTCATGCGCCGAGCCTACGGAGCGGCGGGACACCCTCGGGACGCCGAGAGCGGCCTCGTCGCGCACCAGCGGGCCGAGCAGGACGGCGGCGACCGAGCGCGCCGAGCCCGCCGTCAGCGGACCCCTGGAGCACGGCGGCGCCGGACGGCTGCGCAGCGACCCCGACGGCCACGACGACCCGGCGGTACCGGTCGGTCAACCCAGCGTGCTGAGGCGCTCCGCGGCCGCGGCCACCCGCTCGTCGGTCGCGGTGAGCGCCACCCGGACCGAGCGCGCGCCGGCCGCGCCGTAGAACTCGCCGGGCGCGACGAGGACTCCAGCGGCGGCGAGCGCGGCCACCGTGTCCCAGCACGGCTCGCCGCGGGTCGCCCAGAGGTACAGCCCCGCCTCGGAGTGCTCCACGGTGAAGCCCGCCGCGCGCAGCGCCGGCAGGAGGACGGCGCGGCGCCGGGCGTAGCGCTCGCGCTGCTCGGCGACGTGGGTGTCGTTGCCGAGCGCGGCGACGAGCGCCGCCTGCACGGGGGCAGGGGTGATGAGACCGGCGTGCTTGCGCGTCTCGGCGAGCACGGCGACCGCGGCGCGGTCGCCGACGACGAAGCCGGCGCGGTAGCCGGCCAGGTTGCTGCGCTTGGACAGCGAGTGCAGGGCGAGGAGACCGTCGGTCGTCCCGCCGCTGACGGACGGGTGCAGCACGGAGACCGGCTCGACGTCCCAGCCCAGCTCGAGGTAGCACTCGTCGCTCGCGACCAGCACCCCGTGCTCGCGCCCCCACGCGACGGCGGCGCGCAGCCGGTCCGGCGGGAGCACGGCGCCGGTGGGGTTCGACGGCGAGTTGAGCCAGACCAGCCCGACGCCCGCGGGGTCGACCTCGGTGGGGTCGTCGACGGGCACCGGCTCGCAGCCGGCCAGGCGCGCACCGACGTCGTACGTCGGGTACGCGAGCCGCGGGAACAGCACTCTCGCGCCCGGCTCGAGTCCGAGCAGGCTCGGCAGCAGCGCCACGAGCTCCTTGGTGCCGATGCTCGGCAGGACGTGCGCCGGGGTGACCTCCGCGCCGAGCCGCCGGCCGACCCACCCGGCGACCGCCGCGCGCAGCGCCGCCGTGCCGACCGTCAACGGGTAGCCGGGCGCGTCGGCGGCGGCGCGCAGCGCGTCCTGCACGACCTGCGGGGTCGGGTCGACGGGCGTGCCGACGGACAGGTCGACGACGCCGCCGGGGTGAGCGCGGGCCTGCTCGGCGTACGGCGCGAGCCGGTCCCAGGGGAACTCCGACAGCCGCGCCCGGGCCGCCCACCCCGGCCGCGCAGCCGGGGCGGGCGCCGTGCGGGTCAGTGGCCCTCGGTGTTCTTGCCGACCGGGACGGCCTGCACGACGGGGTGGTCCGCGTCGATGGGGCCGACCTTGCTCGCGCCGCCCGGCGAGCCGATGTCGGTCGTCTCGGTGAAGAAGTCCACGTTGGCGCGGTAGAAGTCCTTCCACTGCGCCGGGGTGTCGTCCTCGTAGAAGATGGCCTCGACGGGGCAGACCGGCTCGCACGCACCGCAGTCGACGCACTCGTCCGGGTGGATGTAGAGCGAGCGCTTGCCCTCGTAGATGCAGTCGACAGGGCACTCCTCGATGCAGGCCTTGTCCTTGACATCCACGCAGGGCTCGGCGATGACGTACGTCACGTCGTGGTCCTCTTCCTCGATCCGGGACTGCACGGGCGGGCTCGACGGCCCGCGGTGCCCCTCTAGTGTCGCTCACGTGGGCAGTTCCCGACCCCGCGGCGCCCGGTACGAGGTGCGCGTCGGCCCGGCCGACGTCGGTGCCCGCGTGGTCGTCCGGCGGGCCGTCCCCGAGGGAGGTCTGACCGACCTGCTGGGACACCTGGAGCGCTGGTCGGAGGGGGTGCTCGTGGTGCGCACCCGCTCCGGCGAGGTGGCGGTCCCCGTGGCCGACGTCGTCGCCGCGAAGCGGGTCCCGGACGCCCCCGCCCGCCGGTGAGCCGCGCCACGCGCGTCCGCTTCGCCGAGGTCGTGCGCGCCGAGCCCGTCGACCTCGGCCTGGCCTGCCTGCTCGTCGGGGGCGAGGTCGACCCCGGCCTCGACGTCGCCGGAGGCGATGAGCAGGACCTTCTCGCC
>JALYNK010000175.1 GCA_030773235.1 Actinomycetota bacterium
ACACCGTCGAGGACACCAGCCTGGCGCTGGGGCAGGCGCTGCGCGAGGCGCTGGGCGACAAGGCGGGGCTGCGGCGCTTCGGCGACGCGCTCGTGCCGCTGGACGAGTGCCTGGTGCAGGCGGCGGTCGACCTGTCCGGCCGGCCGTACCTGGTGCACAGCCAGCCGAGGATCGTCGAGCTGATCGGATCGTTCGACACGACGCTCGTCCGGCACGTGTGGGAGAGCTTCGTCGCGACGTCGCAGATCGCGTTGCACGTGCGCGTGCTGTCGGGCGAGAACGGCCACCACGTCGTGGAGGCGCAGTTCAAGGCGGTGGCGCGGGCGCTGCGCGACGCCGTCGCGCTCGACCCGCGGGTGACCGGGGTGCCCAGCACGAAGGGGACGCTGTGAGCCCATCGGTGGTCGTCCTCGACTACGGGTCGGGCAACCTGCGCAGCGCGCAGCGCGCGCTGCAGGCGGCGGGCGCCGACGTCGCGGTCACCGACGACCTCGGCGCCGCGCGCGAGACGCCCGGGCTGGTCGTGCCGGGCGTCGGGGCCTTCGCCGCCTGCATGGCCGGGCTGCGGGCGGTCGGCGGCGACGACGTCGTCCGCGAACGGGTCGCCGACGGGCGCCCCGTCCTCGGCATCTGCGTGGGGATGCAGGTGCTGTTCGAGCGCGGCGTCGAGCACGGCGAGCGCACCGCGGGCATCGGGGTGCTGCCGGGCGAGGTGACCCGGCTGCAGGCCGAGATCGTGCCGCACACCGGCTGGAACACCGTGGCCGCGCCGGAGGGCTCGGTGCTGTTCGACGGGCTCGGCGACGAGCGCTTCTACTTCGTGCACTCGTACGCCGCGCACGACGTGCCGGACGCGCAGGTGACCCGCGCCGAGCACGGCGAGGAGTTCGCCGCCGCCGTGGAGCGCGGGCCGCTCAGCGCCACCCAGTTCCACCCGGAGAAGAGCGGCCGGGCCGGCACCCGGCTGCTGGCCAACTGGCTGCGCACGCTCGGGGGGCGTTGATGGGCCTGGTGCTGCTGCCCGCCGTCGACGTCGCCGGCGGCCAGGCCGTCCGGCTCGTGCAGGGGGAGTCCGGCAGCGAGACGTCCTACGGCGACCCGCTGCAGGCCGCGCTCGCCTGGCAGGAGGGCGGCGCGCAGTGGGTGCACCTCGTCGACCTCGACGCGGCCTTCGGCCGGGGCTCGAACCGCGAGCTGCTCGCCCTGGTGGTCGGGGAGCTGAACCTCGACGTGGAGCTGAGCGGCGGCATCCGCGACGACGCCTCGCTCGCCGCCGCGCTCGCCACCGGGTGCCGGCGGGTGAACCTGGGCACCGCGGCGCTGGAGCAGCCGGAGTGGTGTGCGCGGGCGATCGCGGAGCACGGCGACCGCATCGCCGTCGGGCTCGACGTGCGGGGGACGACGCTCGCCGCGCGGGGCTGGACGCAGGACGGCGGGAACCTGTGGGAGGTGCTCGCCCGGCTCGACGCGGAGGGGTGTGCCCGCTACGTCGTCACCGACGTCCGGCGCGACGGCACGCTCACCGGCCCGAACCTCGACCTGCTGCGCGACGTGTGCGCCCGTACCGACCGGCCGGTGGTCGCGAGCGGCGGGGTGTCGTCGCTGGACGACCTCCGCGCTCTCGCCACGGTCGACGGCGTCGAGGGCGCGATCGTCGGCAAGGCGCTGTACGCGGGGCAGTTCACGCTCCCCGAGGCACTCGCTGCGGTCGCGTAGCCTGGCCGTCGCCGCGCCGGCACCGTCCCGGTCGTCGTGCGCCGTCAGGCCAGGGCCTCGGCGGGAGCGCCCCTCAGGACGTGCTTGTCCGCCCGGAGCGACGTCCCGTACGGGCCTGTCCCCGTCGCCCCGAGCGCACAGGCGGCTCCGTCACGCACGCTTGTCCGGTCGAGGCGACGTCTCGGGCTCGCCGGTCACCGGAGCCGGCGGTGGGCGTACGCGGCGAGTGCGTCGCGCAGGTACTCCGCGAGGCCGGGCTGACGCTCGTCGAACCGCGCGCGCCACTCCGGATCGTCGGCGTACAGCCGGCCGAGGCCGGAGTAGCTCTCGCGGTCCGGCGTCCAGTGCCGCGACACGGCGGCGTGGTGCTCAGCGTCGAACCGGCGGGCCACCGCGAGGTGGTCCTCCTCCGTCCAGTGCGCGGTGCGCGCCCTGGTCGCGGCGACCTCGGCCCCGGCGTGGGGGCCGAAGCGCGCTCCGAGCGACTGCTCGGCCTCGGCCGAGCGGTCGCTGAACCCGTCGAACAGGTCAGGCGCGGTCACGGGGACCTCCTCCTCCAGGTGGGCGACGGTGCGCGCGACGGTCGCGAGGAGCCGGTCGAGCCGGTCGCGCTCGGCGCGCAGCCGGACCTGGTGGCCGCGCAGCGCCTCGACGCGGTCGCGCTGCCCGGACAGCACCTCGGCGATGGTCGCGAGGCCGAGCCCGAGCTCGCGGAGCAGGAGCACCTCCTGCAGCCGCAGCAGCTGCTCCGGCTCGTAGTAGCGGTAGCCGTTGGCGCCGACGTACGCCGGAGGGACGAGCCCCAGCTCGTCGTAGTGCCGCAGCGCCCGGGAGGTGACCCGGGCCACCCGTGCCACCTCGGTGATCGACCACGCCACCGCCGCCTCCTCGCGCTCCCGTCCGGCCGGCAACTCCGGCCGCGGCTCACGCTGCACGTTGACGCAGCGGCAGGGTCAAGCGGCGGGGCGGGCCGACCTGTCCGGGCCTGCGTCGTGCGGCCCCGGCACGCGGGTGCACGGGCACGCAGGTGAGGACGCCCGAGGGTCAGGCGGCGGTGGGCGGCTCGGCGACGAGGAGCTGCCGGGCGGCGAGCTCGCGGTACAGCGGATCGGTGCGCAGCAGCTGGTCGTGGCGCCCGACGGCACGGACCCGGCCGTCCTCGAGCACGACGATCTGGTCGGCGTCGACGACCGTCGACAGCCGGTGCGCGACGACGACGAGCGTGCGGGCCGCCGCCACCGCGTCAACGGCCGCGCGCAGCGCCGCCTCGTTGCGGGCGTCGAGCGCGCTGCTGGGCTCGTCGAGCAGCAGCAGGGGCGGTGCGGCGAGCAGCACCCGGGCGAGCGCGAGGCGCTGGCGCTCGCCGCCGGACAGCAGCACGCCGCCGTCGCCGACCTCGCTGTCGAGCCCGTCAGGTGCCCGGCGGACGAGCTCGCGCAGGTTGACGGCGTCGACGACGCGCTCGAGGTCGTCGTCGGTCGCCCCGGGTGCCCCGAGCCGGAGGTTGTCGCGCAGCGAGCCGGCGAGCGCCGGCGCGTCCTGCTCCACGTACCCGAGCGCGGCCCGCAGCTCGGCCCGCGACTGCTCCCGCACGTCGACGCCGCCGACGCGGACCGCCCCGCCGGTCGCGTCGTAGAACCGCTCCACGAGCGCGAGGACCGTGCTCTTGCCCGCGCCGGACGGCCCGACCAGGGCGGTACGGGTCCCGCGCGGCACGGTGAACGACACCCCGCGCAGCACCGGCGCGCCGTCGCCGTACGCGAACGCGACGTCGTCGAGCTCCAGCGCGGGAGCGCCTGGCCGCTGCCGCACCGGGCGGGCGGGCTCGTCCTCCGCGGGCAGGCGCAGCACCTCCTCGATGCGCTCGAGCGCGCCGAGGCCGGTCTGCAGCGTCGTCCACGACTGGATCGCCTGGCCCAGCGGGAAGACCAGCAGGAACAGGTACAGCACGAACGCGATGAGGTCGGCGACGCTCAGCTCACCAGCGGCGACCCGCGCGCCGCCCAGCCCGAGGACGAGCAGGAAGCTGCCCTGCAGCGCGATGGCGCTGGCAGGGCTGACCAGCGCTTGCAGCCGGGCGGTACGCAGCCCCGCGTCGTACGCCTCCTCGGCCCGAGCGGACATGGCGCCCGATTCGCGGCCGGCCGCGCCGCTCGCCCGGATCGTGCGCACGGCAGTCAGGGCGCGCTCCGCGGCGGCGGTGAGCTCGCCGAGGCGCGCCTGGGCCTCGCGCGAGAGCCGGCGGATGCGCCCCGACACCACGAGGACGACGGCCAGCCCGACCCCGACCGACAGCAGCGTCACGAGCAGCAGCAGCGGATCGAGCAGGAGCATCGCGCCCGCCGCGCCGAGCACGATGAGCACGCTGCTCGCAGCCTCGACGAGCCCGGACGTCACCACCGACCGCAGCAGCGTGGTGTCGGCGCCGACCCGGGACAGCAGGTCGCCGGTGCGCCGCCGGTCGTGCTCGGCGACCGGCAGGCGCAGCAGGTGCGCGGCGAGGCGGGTTCGGGTGTCGAGGACCACGCGCTCGGCGGCCCGCTGCAGGACGTACCGCTCGACGGCGCCGAGCGTGGCCGCGGCGACGAGCACGCCGACGAGCAGCGCGACGGGCCCGGCGAGCGGCGCGCGCTCCGAGAGCG
Organism: Actinomycetota bacterium; assembly: GCA_030773235.1. Taxonomy (GTDB): domain Bacteria; phylum Actinomycetota; class Actinomycetes; order Mycobacteriales; family SCTD01; genus JALYNK01. The sequence continues at coordinate 4,359 of JALYNK010000175.1, forward strand.
CCGCGAGCACGCGCCGGACCAGCAGCGGCTGCAGCAGGGCCGCGGCGCTGCCGACGACGGCGAGCCCGGCGGCGAGCGCCAGCGATGCCCGCGCCGGGCGGAGGTACGCCCAGAGGTGCCACAG
>JALYNK010000176.1 GCA_030773235.1 Actinomycetota bacterium
ACGCCTTCCTGCGGGCGGACGGGTCGTTCCTCCCGGTCTCGTGGGTGTCCGCGCCGGTGCTGTCCGGGCACGAGTCGGGCGCGCGCGTCACGGGGGCGGTCGTCGTGTTCCGCGACGTCACGGCCTGCCAGGAGCTGGAGCGCCAGCGCGAGGGGGCGCTGCGCGCCGAACGCGCCGAGCAGGAGCGCGTACGGGCGGCCAACGAGCGGCTCGCCCTCCTGTCGGCCACCACCGCGGTGCTCACCGGCACGCTGGACCTCGACGAGGCGCTCGCCCGCCTCACCCGCCTCGTCGTCCCGCGGCTGGCCGACTGGTGCGTGGTCGACCTGCTGGACGACAGCGGCCGGCTGCGCCGGGTCGCGGTGGCCCACCGCGACCCCGAGACCGCGCCCGGTGGCCGCTGGGAGCGGGAGCTGCCCGACCCGAGCGGCTCCCGTGCCCCGCTGGCGAGGGTGCTGGCGGGAGCGGGCACGCGGCTGCTGGAGGACCTGCCCGACGGCCCGCCCGACTCGGGCGACCCGCTGCTCGACCTGCAGTACGGGCTGTTCGCCGCGCTGGGCGCCCGCCGCGCTCTCGTCGTCCCGCTCGCCGCCCGCGGTCGCGTGCTCGGCGCCATCACGCTCGCCGGCGTCGAGAGAGGCGCCGCGTTCCCGCCGGAGGTGCGCGCGCTGGCGGAGGACCTCGCCGGCCGCGCGGCGCTGGCCGTCGACAACGCGCGGCTGCACACCGCTCAGCGGCAGGTCGCCGAGACGCTCCAGCGCAGCCTGCTCACCGTGCTGCCACGGGTCGACCCGCTCGCGCTCGCCGCGCGCTACCTGCCGGCCGCGCGGCACTCCCAGATCGGCGGCGACTGGTACGACGCGTTCCCGCTGCCGGACGGCGCGACGGCTCTGGTCCTCGGTGACATCGCCGGGCACGACGTCGAGGCCGCGGCGCGCATGGGCCAGGTGCGCAACCTGCTGCGCGGCATCGCGGTCGACCGGCCGGCGTCGCCGAGCGACGTCCTGGACCGTCTCGACCGGGCGGTGGAGCACCTGCGTGCCGCCGACTTCGCCACCACGGTGTACGGCAGCGTGTCGGTCGACCCGACGACGGACGTCTGCCGCTTCACCTGGACCAACGCGGGCCACCCCCCGCCGCTGGTCGTCCACGCCGACGGCGCCACCGAGCTGCTGCGCGGCGCCGACCTCCCCCTCGGCGTCGCGGCGGACCTGCCGCGCGGCGACCGGTCCGTCGAGCTCCCGCCCGGCAGCACGCTGCTGCTCTACAGCGACGGGCTGGTCGAGACGCGGACGGACGCTGTCGACGCCGGGCTGGCCCGGCTGCAGGCCGCGGCCGGCGCCCGCGCCGGCGCGCCGGTGGAGGAGTTCTGCGACGGGCTGCTCGCCGACCTCGAGACCGTGCGGCACGGCGCCGACGACGTGGCGCTGCTGGCGCTGCGCGTCCCGCTGCCCCTGGAGCCGGCTCGGCGCGCTGTGCCGACCTGACGGCCGCCGTCCGGCCTCCGGCCGCCGTACACTTGGCACTCGTCGCGGTCGAGTGCCAGCCCGAGGCCGGCCGCGCTGCCGGGCCCGCGGATCGGAGGTGTCTGGTGCTGGACGACCGCAAGCTCGAGGTGCTGCGGGCGATCGTGCACGACTTCGTCTCCAGCTGCGAGCCGGTCGGCAGCAAAGCACTGGCCGAGCGGCACGCGCTCGGCGTCAGCCCGGCGACGGTGCGCAACGACATGGCGGCGCTCGAGGACGAGGGCTACATCACCCACCCGCACACCAGCGCGGGGCGCATCCCCACCGACAAGGGCTACCGGCTGTTCGTCGACCGGCTCTCCACGGTCAAGCCGCTGTCGGACGCCGAGCGCCGGGCGATCGAGTCGTTCCTGCAGGGCGCGGTCGACCTCGACGACGTGGTGCGCCGCACGGTCCGGCTGCTCGCGCAGCTCACCCGCCAGGTCGCGTTCGTGCAGTACCCCAGCCTGTCGCGCAGCGCCGTGCGGCACCTCGAGATCGTGCAGCTCGCCCCGTCGCGACTGCTGCTCGTGCTCATCACCGACACCGGACGGGTCGAGCAGCGCGTGCTCGAGCTGCCGGTCGACCTCAGCGACGACGACGTCGCGCAGCTGCGCCAGGCCTTCGGCAGCCGGCTGCACGGCGCCCGGCTCGTCGAGGCGCCCGCCGCGCTCGCCGACCTCCCCGACGCCGCGCCGTCTGCCATCCGTCCGGTGCTGACCAGCGTGATGTCGGTGGTGCTGGAGACGCTCGTGGAGCGGCCGGAGGAGCGCGTCGCGCTCGCGGGCACCGCCAACCTGGCCCGCGCGGCGACCGATTTCCCGCGCACGCTGCGCCCGGTGCTCGAGTCGCTCGAGGAGCAGGTCGTGCTGCTCCGGCTGCTCGGCGAGGTGCACGACCCGACGACGGTCCGCGTGCGGATCGGCGCCGAGAACACCGTCGAGGGGCTGCGCTCAACCTCGGTGGTCACGGTGGGGTACGGACCGGAGGACCGCGCGTACGCCGGACTGGGCGTCGTCGGACCGACCCGCATGGACTACGAGGGGACGATGGGCAGCGTCCGCGCCGTCGCCCGCTACGTCGGCGACCTGCTCGCCGGCGGCTGACCCGAGGTGGAGTGACGTGGCCGACTACTACGGCGTGCTCGGCGTCGCGCGCGACGCGAGCGACGACGATCTCAAGAAGGCCTACCGCAAGCTCGCCCGGCAGCTGCACCCGGACGTCAACCCGGACCCGGCGGCCCAGGAGCGCTTCAAGGCGGTCACGACGGCGTACGAGGTGCTGTCCGACCCGCAGAAGCGGCAGGTGGTCGACCTCGGCGGCGACCCGCTGTCCACCGGCCCCGGCAGCGCGGGCAACCCGTTCTCCACGGGCTTCGGCGGGCTCGGCGACATCATGGACGCCTTCTTCGGCGGCGGAGCGCGCGGACCGCGCAGCCGGGCGCGGCAGGGCGCCGACGCGCTCATCCGCATCGAGTGCGACCTCGCCGAGACCGTGTTCGGCACCACCCGCGAGCTGACGCTGGACACGGCGGTCGTCTGCACCACCTGCACGGGACAGGGCACGGCGCCCGGCACCACGCTGCAGGTCTGCGAGACCTGCCGGGGCGCCGGCGAGGTGCAGCAGGTGCAGCGCAGCTTCCTCGGGCAGGTCATGACCTCCCGCGCCTGCCCCCGCTGCGGCGGCACCGGGTCGACGATCCCGCACCCCTGCCCCGAGTGCAGCGGCGACGGGCGGGTCCGATCGCGGCGCACCCTGTCGGTCAAGGTGCCGGCGGGCATCGAGAACGGCATGCGCGTCCGCCTGACCGGCGAGGGCGAGGTCGGCCCCGGCGGCGGCCCGGCCGGCGACCTCTTCGTCGAGGTCGTCGAGCGGGAGCACCCGGTGTTCACGCGCGAGGGCGACGAGCTGCACTGCCGCGTCCCGCTGCCGATGACCGCGGCGGCGCTCGGCACCTCGCTGAAGCTCGAGACGCTCGACGGCGAGGAGCAGATCGAGGTCGCTCCCGGCACGCAGCCGGGCGAGGTGATCACTCTGCGGGCCCGCGGGGTCCCGCACCTGCGCGGCACCGGGCGGGGCGACCTGCACGTCCACCTCGACGTGCAGACGCCGACCCGGCTCGACGGCCGGCAGGAGGAGCTGCTGCGCGAGCTCGCGGCGCTGCGCGGCGAGGAGCGCCCCGGCGGGTCGGGCAAGGGGCACGGCCTGTTCGGTCGCCGCCGCCGCTCGGGCTGACGGCGCCCGCCCCCCGGTGAGCGCGCCCGTCTTCCTCACCGACGAGCTCGGCGGCGACCGCGACGGCGACCTCGTGGAGCTCACCGGGCCCGAGGGGCGGCACGCCGCGACCGTGCGCCGTCTGCGCGTCGGCGAGGCCGTCGAGCTCAGCGACGGGCGGGGCACCCGCGCCACCTGCACGGTCCGCGAGGTCGGCCGGGACCGGCTGCTCCTCGAGGTCGTCCGTCGCGCGGCGGAACCGCTGTCGCGGCCGCGCCTCGTCCTCGTGCAGGCGCTGCCCAAGGGCGACCGAGGTGAGCTGGCGGTCGAGCTGGCCACCGAGGTCGGCGTCGACGAGGTGGTGCCGTGGGCGGCCGCCCGCTGCGTCGTGCGCTGGGAGGGCGCGCGCGGTGAGCGGGCACTCGAGCGCTGGCGGGCGACGGCGCGCGAGGCCGGCAAGCAGTCGCGGCGGGCCTGGCTGCCGGTCGTCGCGCCGCTGCACACCACCCGGCAGGTGGCCGAGCGGCTGCGCGGGGCGTACGGCCTGGTGCTGCACGAGGCCGCGGACGCGCGGCTGGCCGACCTCGACCTGCCGGCCGACGGCGAGGTCGTGCTCGTGGTCGGCCCCGAGGGCGGTATCGCCGACGACGAGCTCGCGGCGCTGGGTGCGCAGGCCGTGCGGCTGGGCCCGACCGTGCTGCGCACCTCCACGGCCGGCGCGGCCGCCGCCGCGGTGGTGAGCGC
>JALYNK010000177.1 GCA_030773235.1 Actinomycetota bacterium
CCGCCGGTGCCCGGGCGCACCGGCCGCGGCCCGCGGCCCGGCGGCGCGTCGGCGGGGAGCCCGTCCGCCCGGAGATATCGTCGCTGTCCCGTCCGTGATCATGATCGACCGCATCCAGGAGGCCCCGCCCGTGACGGACCCCCGCCCCGAGCCCCCCGGTCCCGGCAGCCCCGTCACGGTCGTCGGGATCAACCGCACGCAGGACGGGTCCATTGCCGTCACGCACGGCGGGTCGACGATGTGGAGCCTGCAGAAGGAGCGGGTCAGCCGGCGCAAGCACCACTGGGGCCGTCTCGGTGACGTCGCCGACCGCTACGTCCCGCGCCTGCCGCAGCTGCGCGAGCCCGTCGACCTCGTCGTCGAGTGCTACTCCTCCGACACCGAGATCGAGCACCTCGACGCGTACCGGGTCGAGCTGCGCGAGGCGCTGGACCTGCGGCCCGACGCGCAGACCGTTCTCGTGTCGCACCACCTGGTGCACCTCTACAGCGCGTTCTTCCCGTCGCCGTACGACAGCGCCGCGGTGATGGTCGTCGACGCGCAGGGCAGCTGGGCGCGCGACTTCACCGAGGCGTACGACGCGCCGTCCGGCGACCTGCTCGAGATCGCCTCGTTCTACCGCTGCGACCGCGCGACCGGGCGCGTCGAGCTGCTCGCCAAGCAGCTGTGGGACGGCGACTGGGCCCGGCCGTCCGGGCTCGGCTGCTTCTACTCGCTGCTCACCAAGATGATCTGGCCGACCGGCGAGGGCAACGAGGGCAAGGTCATGGGGCTCGCGCCCTTCGGCGACCCGGACGTGCACGCGCTGCCCGATCTCGAGGTGCGCGGCCACGAGGTGCACATCCCGGACGAGTGGCTCAAGGCGTTCGAGGAGCGCGACCGCTACCGGTTCTTCGTCGACGGGACCGGCAGCTTCGCCGACTGCGCCGACCTCGCGGCGTCGGGGCAGCGGGCCTTCGAGCGAGCCGTGCTGCAGCTGTCCCGGTGGCTGCACGAGCAGACCGGCGAGCAGTACCTGTGCTTCGCCGGCGGCACCGCGCTCAACTGCTCGGCCAACGGCGAGCTGCTGCGCACGTCGCCGTTCGCCGACCTGTTCATCCCGCCGAGCCCGCACGACGGCGGCACCGCTGTGGGCTGCGCTCTGTACGGCCTGCTCGCCTGCCTCGGCCGGACCAGCGAGTTCCGGTGGACCAACGACTACCTCGGCCCGGACCCGGTGCCTGCGGAGATCGACGCTGCGGCCGCCGAGCTGCCGGACGATCTCGTCGTGGAGCGACCGGACGACCTGGTGGGCGCCCTCGTGGACCTGCTGGCGCAGGGACGGGTCGTCGCGCTGCACCAGGGGCGCAGCGAGTCCGGCCCGCGGGCGCTCGGCAACCGCACGATCATGGGCGACCCGCGCATCGCCGAGATGCAGGACTACATCAACTACCGGGTCAAGGGCCGCGAGTGGTTCCGCCCTCTGGCGCCGCTCGTGCTCGCCGAGCATGCCGAGCGCATCTTCGACGTTGACCGCCCCGCGCCGTTCATGCAGTACGCGGCGGACGTGCGGCCGGAGTTCCGCCCGCAGTACCCGGGCATCACGCACGTCGACGGCACCGCCCGCCTGCAGACGGTGGAGCCGGTCAACAGCCCGCTGCTGCACGCCCTGCTGACCGCCTGGTACGAGCGCACCGGCTCGCCGGTGCTCATCAACACCTCGCTGAACGGCCCCGGCGACCCCCTCACCGAGTCGCCGCAGGACAGCCTCGCCACGCTGCAGGGGACCGGCATGCACGCGCTCGCGCTGCCGCCGTACCTCGTGCGCAAGCGCGAGGAGCCGCCCGTGCCCGGCCAGAACTGGTCGAGCCCGCCCCGGCCCGCCTAGCCACCGGGCTGCCGTGGAGCCGGACCGCGTCCGGGTGGCCGCACACCCGGTGGCCGTCCCCCACGCCGCGCTCGGACTCCTCACCGCGGGCTGGGTGGCGGCGCGGGAGCTGGACGAACCGGCCGTCCCGCCGAGGGGCGGTGCCCCTGGTGCACGGTCTGGCCGCGGGGGTGCTGCAGGCCGTCTGCAGCTACCCGTTGGAGCGGGCGCTGGTGCGCCAGCGGCTCACCGCGCGGGACCGCGAGCGCGACCAGCCCGGCGCGGACGGGCGCGGGGGACTCAGGCGGCTGCGCTGCCAGTGGTCAGGCGGCTCCCGGCGCCGGTAGTAGCCCGCCCGCTGCCTCCAGACGCGCCGCCGTCGATGGCGTGCCGGTCGCCGGAGCAGGTCGCCGAGCCGGGCTCGTACGCCGACGGCCCGCGGACGGTGCGCGACCGGTCGAGCGGGCAGCCGTGCGGCCCGAGGCCGGTGACCGCCATGGTCAGGACCGCCCCGGCCACGACGGCCGCGAGGCCCGCTCCCGCCCGGACGGCGGGGCGGCGCCCGCGCAGCAGCAGCAGGACAAGCGGGACCGGGACGAGGCCCGACACGAGCAGCCCGACCTGTGTCTCGCCCGGCGAGAACGCCGGCCCGAAGCCGCCGCCGCTGCACCGCGAGATCCCGCACGAGACGAAGGCGGTGACCACGACCACCGCGCCGTACGCGAGCACGGTGACCAGCGCAGCGCCGAGCAGGACGAGGAGACCGGGTCGAGCAGCCGGGGAGGACATGCGGGCATCGTCGGTCCGCTGCCCCGCTCGGAGCATGAGCAGGACTACTCGGGTCGGCCGAGCCGGTCCAGCACGTTGCGGGTGATCCGTTCCACCGCCGGCGAGCGGTCCAGCAGCCGGGCCCAGTCGGTCGTCGCGGCGTTGAACACTGTCCCGGCGCCGCGCCGCAGCACCCCCATGGTCGCGGCGCCGTTGCCGAGCCCCCAGCCGCTGGGTGCCAGGTCGCCCACGCCGAGGATCTGGAACCCGGACGGGGTGCCGTCCTGCCGGCTGGGACGCACCGGACGGCCGGCGCCGAGGTCGGCGCGGTCGAAGAGGGCGCCGTCGCACTCGTAGCCCACGAGGTACTCGTGCGGCCCGTCGCCGAAGACATCGCCGTCCGCGAGGCCCGTCCCGGCGTACACCCAGGAGTCCGCATGCTGCACCCGGAACCCCACCGGCACCGGGTGCTCGTCCCGGTCGCGCTCCCCGCCGTTGCGGAAGCTGGTGCCCAGCAACGTGTTCTCCGGCTCGTCCGAGCGCTCCGGATCGGCGCCCCACTGCGTGACGCGCCGGAACGTGTGCTCGTCGTCGAACACCACCCGCCACCACAGCGTGTTGCCGCTGAAGAAGGCGGCCCCGCCGCCCTCGTCCACGTGCGCCTCGACGGCGCCGCGCATGGTGTCGGACCAGTACTCGTCGTGCCCGGCGCTCACCAGCAGCCGGTACGGCCGCAGGAGCCCGTGCCCCTGCCGGTGCAGGTCCACGTCGGTGCAGTAGTCGACCGCGTACCCCGACCGCTCGAGCCACCGGACGAACGGCCCGTCCCAGTGCACGAACGTCTGCCGCGGCGTCGGGTCGAACGGGTCCCAGTTCCCGATGTCGTACGGCACACCGCCGGTACCGCCCCCGGGCTTGTGCAGCCCGAGCGAACGCGGCACCTCTTCCGGGAGCTCGCTGAGCAGCGGTGGGTTGTAGAAGCACCACAGCCCGCGTCGTGTCCGCGGGTCGAACAGCTCGCCGTGCACGACGTCGTACGCGAAGTACGTCAGCACCGGCAGCTTGTAGAGGAGCGCACCGGGGGTCGGCGCGCGCGGCCGTACGACGAACAGCGCTCTCGCGTCCCGGCCGTCCGGCGTCGAGCGGTCCGGCTGCGACGCCTCGCCGCCCCACCCGTCGCCCTCCACCAGCACGGCCACGTACACCCCCGGGGGCCCGGCCTCCGGGAGCGCGAACCGGTAGGCCGGCCACGGCGCCAACGGCTCGCCGTCCAGCCCCCTGCCCTGCTCGCCCCAGTCGGAGTACGGCAGGTGCGGCGGAGCGTCCCGGCCCGGCTGCCACTCCGACACCCCGTGCCGCTGGAACTCGGCGCCGTACCGGTAGAACTCGACGCGGAACTCCGGTGCGTCCGTCGCGACGTGCAGGACCACCTCGCCGCCGGCGACCGGACTGGGCTGGCGGGGGTACCCGCGGATCATCTGTCGCCTCCGGTCCGGTCCTCGCCTACGCCGTCCGCATCGTGCCAGTCGCCACCGACGGCACCGGGAGCGAAGACCGCGCCCCGCGCGCCCGCTGCCCTGACGCCCGTGGCCCGGACCAGCGACGCCGCGGGCGCACGCGGCGGTTGCGCAGACACGACGGGATGGCCCGAGCCGCCCACGTCGTACCGCCACCACGTCACGTCACCCAGCCGTGGGGTCCGAGGACGCGCCCGTCCTCGAGCCGGAGTGTCTTGTGGCCTTCGTGGAGGTCGGTGGCTGCTGTCGCAGAGCAGCACGGTGTC
>JALYNK010000178.1 GCA_030773235.1 Actinomycetota bacterium
CCGCCGTCCGTGCATCCCCTCAGCCCACCCCACGTGCCGACCGGCTCGCCGGGCGCTGAGAGCGGGCACCGGCATCAGATCGAACGGGTCCTCGTCGGGGTCGGCGTGGAGCGCAGGGCGTCGACGCGCTGCTGCAGGCCGGGGTGCTGGGTCAGCAGGTTCCACACGGGTCCGGTCCGCCGCTTCGTGTCGTTGAGCTCCCCGAGCCGGTCCAGCACGGCTGCGAGGTGCTCCGGTCCGACGTCGCGGGCGGCGGCGGCGGCGGCGTCCGCGCGGCGCTCCAGCCGTACGCCGACGAGGCCCTGCACGAGCAGGAAGGAGACGGGCGCGAGCAGCGCGAGGACCGCGGGCAGCACGGAGTCGACGAGCACGGCCGCTCCTCGCAGCAGGGGGTCGGTCACTCTGGCGTGCGGCAGGGCTGTTCGGGGAGCGGAGCGGGCAGGCCGCACGGGTGAGCGCCGCCCCGTCCCTCGAGCCGCCGGTCAGCGCGTGGGCGCCGCTGCGGGTGCCCGAGTACCGGCGCCTCTGGCTCGCGCAGGTGGTGAGCAACCTCGGCACCTGGATGCAGACCGTCGGCGCGCAGTGGGTGGTCCTCAGCGCGTCCGGGTCGCCGGCGCTGGTCGCGCTGGTGCAGACCGCCAGCACGCTGCCGGTCGTGCTGCTCGCCGCGCCGGCCGGCGTGCTCGCGGACGTGCTCGACCGCCGCCGCGTGCTCGTCGCCGTGCAGAGCAGCATGGTCGTCGTGGCGGGAGTGCTCGCCGCGCTCACCTTCGCCGGTGACGTCGACCCGGTGGTGGTCCTGATCTTCACGTTCCTGCTCGGCGCCGGCGCGGCCTTCGTCTACCCCGCCTGGCAGGCGATCCAGCCCGAGCTGGTGCCGCGGGCGCAGATCCCGCAGGCCGCGGCGCTCGGTGCGGTCAACATGAACCTCGCCCGCGCGGTCGGGCCCGCGATCGCCGGTGTCCTCGTCGCGTCGGTCGGCGCCGGATGGGTCTTCGCGCTCAACGCGGCCTCGTTCGTCGTCGTCGCGCTGGCCGTCGCGTCCTGGCGGCGGGAGGCCCGGCCCGACCCGGTCGGCCGCGAGCCGCTCGTCGCCGCGCTGCGCAGCGGCGCCCGCTACGTCCGCTTCGCCCCGTCCATGCGCCGGGTGCTGGCCCGCAACCTGCTGTTCGTCCCGGCCGCGAGCGCGCTGTGGGCGCTGCTGCCGCTCGTGGCCACCGAGCTGCTTGGCCTGGGCTCGGGCGGGTACGGCGTGCTGCTCGGCGCGCTGGGGGTCGGCGCGGTGCTGAGCGCCGTCGTCCTGCCCCGCCTGCGGGCCCGGCTGGGCACCGAGGTGCTGCTCGCCGCCGGGTTCCTGCTGTACGCCGCCGCGCTCGCCGCGCTCGCCGCGCTGAGCTCCGCGGTCCTGGCGGTCGCCGTGCTGACCCTGTCCGGTGCGGCCTGGATGGCGGTGCTGAGCAGCCTCAACGCCACGGCCCAGCAGGTGCTCCCGAGCTGGGTGCGCGCGCGGGCGATGTCGTACCACCTGGTGGCGTTCATGGCCGGGCAGGCGCTCGGTGCCCTGGTGTGGGGCGCGCTGGCCGAGCAGGTCGGGGTGCGCGAGACGTTCGCGGTCGCCGGCGGCCTGCTGGCCCTGTCCGCGGTCGCCGCCCGCTGGGTGCCGCTCGTTGACCCCGCTCGGCTCGACCCGACGAGCTCGACGCACTGGGCCGAGCTCGGGTTCCCCGAGCCGCCGCCGCAGGCCGGGCCGGTGCTCGTCACCGTGGAGTACGTCGTGCCGGGCGACGCGCAGGCGGAGTTCCTCGCCGCCACCGCGCCGCTCGCCCGCTCGCGCCGGCGCACCGGGGCGCGGGAGTGGCGGCTGTTCCGCGACCCCGCCGCACCAGACCGGTTCGTCGAGACGTTCGTCGTGGGCACGTGGGGCGAGCACGCCCGCCAGCACGCGGGCCGCCTCACCCGCGTCGACCGCATGGTCGAGGACCGCGTGCAGGCTCTCGCGGCCGGTCCGCCCGTGGTCCGGCACCTGCTCGCCGAGCCGAGAGCCGGGAGCCGTACCCGGCGCGGCTCCGCACCGCTCAGCTGACGGGGCGGCTCAGGTGATCGTGAAGCCGCCGTCGACGGGGATCGTCTGGCCGGTCACGTAGCCCCCCGCGTCGCCGGCCAGGAACACCACCGCGGCGGCGAGCTCCTCGGGGTCGCCCTTGCGGCCGAGCGGCACCCGCTGGATCGTCTTCTCGAGGTAGCCCGGCTGGTACTGGTCGGTCATCTCCGAGGTGAAGAAGCCCGGTGCGATCGCGTTGACCCGGATCCCCCGGCGTCCGCCCCACTGCTGCGCCAGGTCGCGGGTCAGCCCGATCAAGCCCGCCTTGCTCGCGGCGTACGCGGCCTGCGGGAGACTGGCGGTCGTGATGCCCAGCACGCTGCTGATGTTGATGATGCTGCCGCCCGGCTGCATGACCCGGCCGCATGCCTGCGCCATCCAGTAGCAGCCGTTGAGGTTGACGTCGATCACCTGCGTGAACTGCTCCACCGTCTCCTTGGTCGCCGGGACGGCGGTGCCGATGCCGGCGTTGTTGACGAGCACGTCGACCCGGCCGAACTCCGCCATCGCCGCGTCGACGAGCGCCTGGCAGTCCGGCTGGCGGGCCACGTCGGTCGCCACCGTGATCGCGCGCCGCCCGGCCGCCTCCACCAGCGCCCTGGTGTCGGCCATGCGGTCCACCCGCCGAGCGCCCAGCGCCACGTCCGCGCCGGCCTCCGCCAGGGCCCGGGCAAAGGCGACGCCCAGCCCGGACGACGCGCCGGTCACCACGGCGACCCGGCCCTGCAGCGAGAAGCGGTCCAGCACGCTCACGCGGTCCTCCTGTCCCCGCCCGTCGGCCGGGCGCTCGTCGCGCGGATCCTCGCAGGGCGTGGCGGCGCGGTGCACGGCGGTGTGACGCCGCCCGAGGACGCCCTGACGCACCCCCGCGGCCACTTGGCGTGATCGGCGTGCGCTCTCCGACTCCCCGGGCCCTGCTCGCCACCGCTGCGCTGGCGCTCCTGACCGCCTGCGGCGCTCCGGCCGCTCCTCCCGCGGCCTCTCCTGCGTCCGGGCCGGCGTCCTCGTCCTCGGCCGTGCCGACCGTGAGCCCGACCTCCCCGGCCGTCGCCGCGCCCGCGACCGGGTCGACGCCCGGCACCGTCGCCGTGCCGCTGAAGGTGCGCGACGGCGCGGTCGTCGGCGGCGTGCGGCGCGCGCAGGTGCCGCTCGGCGCGGACGTGGTCCTGCTCGTCGACAGCGACGTCGAGGACGAGGTGCACCTGCACGGCTACGACGAGAAGGGCGAGGTCGCCGCAGGCGGGACGGAGGAGCTGACCTTCCTCGCCGACGTCCCGGGGGTCTTCGAGGTCGAACTCGAGCGCAGCGGCGTCGTGCTGGTGCGGCTGCAGGTCAGGTGATCCTCGCCCACGAGGTGGGTGGCCGGGCGGACCTGCCCGTCCCGCTGTCCCTGGCCGTCACCGGAGCGGCCGCGGCGGTCGTCGTCAGCTTCCTCGCCCTCGTCGCGCTGTGGCGCACCCCGCGCCTGCGGCCACCCGCCGGCCGGCCGCTCCCGCGGCTGCAGGCCGCCGTCGACCGCCCGGCCCTCCGCACGACGGTTCAGGCGGTCGCGCTGGCGCTGGCGCTGCTGGTCACCGTCGTCGCGTTCACCGCGCCGCAGCGGTCCGACCTCAACCTCGCGCCCTGGGTGCTGTACGTGACCTTCTGGGTCGGGCTGGTGCCGGCGAGCCTGCTGCTCGGCCCGGTCTGGCGGTACGCCAACCCGCTGCGCCTGCTGCACCGCCTGCTCGCCGCGCTGGTCGGCCGGCCACCGCGCGACGGGGGTGCCACCGTCGCTGGCGTACTGGCCGGCCGCGGTTGGGCTGCTCGTCTTCGTCTGGCTCGAGCTCGTCTACCCCGACCGCGCCGCACCGGTGGTCGTCGGGATCTTCCTCGTCAACTACGCCGCCGTGCAGCTCGTCGCCGCGGTGTGGTTCGGCGAGCGCTGGTTCGCCGTCGGCGACGCCTTCGAGGTCTACTCCGCGCTGCTCGGGCGCCTCGCGCCCCTCGGCCGTGACGGCGAGGACTGCCTCGTGCTGCGCAACCCGCTGCGCGGTGTTGCGGCGCTGCCCGCGCGACCCGGGCTCGCCGCGGTCGTCGTCGTGCTGCTCGGGTCGACCGCCTTCGACGGCCTGAGCCGCACCCGCTTCTGGCAGGAGGGCCCTGGCGTCGCGAACGACACCACCTCGGGCACGCTCGGCCTGCTGTTCATGGTCGGCCTCGTCGCGCTGCTCTACCTGCTGGCCACCGAGCTCCCCGGCCGGCTGGCCCCGGCGTCCGCCGACACCGACACCGACACCACCGACA
>JALYNK010000179.1 GCA_030773235.1 Actinomycetota bacterium
GTCCCCGGCCTCGCCGCGACCGTGCCGCTCGGGCTGGTCCCCGCGCAGCCCGGCCCCGGGCAGAGCGCGGCGGGGGGCTTCGGCCGCGCCCCCGAGCCGGTCCGCGTGGGCGCGGAGGACACCAGCGCCGAGAGCTCGTTCCTCACCGACCTGCTCCTGCACGTCGTCGACGCCGGCGCGTCCGACCTGCACCTGTCGGCCGGAGCACCGCCCATGGTGCGCCGCCACGGCCGCCTCACGCCGATCCCGGGCTACGCGACGCTGCCGCCGAGCGTGATCCAGAAGTCCGTGTTCGCGATCCTCACGGGCCGCCAGCGCGACCGGTTCGAGGCCGACCTCGAGCTCGACTGCGCGTACAGCGTGCCGGGCCGTGCCCGGTTCCGGGTGAACGTCTACCGCCAGCGCGACGCGGTCGGTGCCGCCTTCCGGCTCATCCCGTACGACATCCGCCCGCTCGAGGAGCTCGGAGTGCCGGCGGCGGTCGCCGACTTCGCGCAGCTGAGCCGCGGGTTCGTGCTCGTCACCGGGCCGACGGGGTCCGGCAAGTCGACGACCCTCGCGTCCCTCGTCGACCTCGCCAACCGCACGCGCGCCGGCCACATCATGACCGTCGAGGACCCGATCGAGTTCCTGCACAGCCACCAGGGCTGCCTGGTCAACCAGCGCGAGGTGGGCGAGGACACCCGGTCGTTCGCCACCGCTCTCAAGCACGTCCTGCGCCAGGACCCGGACATCATCCTCGTCGGCGAGATGCGCGATCTCGAGACCATCTCGGTCGCGCTGACGGCGGCGGAGACCGGCCACCTCGTCTTCGCGACGCTCCACACGCAGGACGTCGCGCAGACCGTCGACCGGATCATCGACGTGTTCCCGCCGGAGCAGCAGCAGCAGGTGCGCGTGCAGCTCGCCGGAGCGCTGCAGGGCGTGCTGTGCCAGCAGCTCGTGCCCACGATCGACGGGGCCGGGCGGGTGGTCGCCGGCGAGGTGCTGGTCGCCACGCCCGCGATCCGCAACCTCATCCGCGAGGGCAAGACGCACCAGATCTACAGCGCGCTGCAGTCCGGCGCCGGCGCCGGCATGACGACGATGGACAGCAGCCTCGCCGCGCTCGTGCGCAGCGGCCGCGTGTCGTACGCCGCGGCGCTCGAGAAGTGCTCCTCCGCGCAGGACTTCTCCCGGCTCTGCGGCCGGATCTGAGAGGCGGTCCGCATGACGACGGCGACGTACGAGTACAAGGCCCGCGACGCCGCGGGTGCGGTGAAGACCGGCCGCGTGCAGGCCGAGACGACCGGCCAGGCCGCCGGGCAGCTGCGGGCCATGGGCTACACGCCGGTGAGCATCTCGGTGCGCGGGCAGGGCCTGCAGCGCGAGATCACCCTCCCGTCCCTGCGGCGGGTGCGGCTGAAGGACCTCGCGGTCTTCGCCCGGCAGTTCGCCACGATGATCAACAGCGGGTTGTCGCTGCTCCGCGCGCTCACCATCCTCGTCGACCAGACGGAGAACCCGGAGCTGCGGCGGGTGCTCGGTGCGGTCCGCAACGACATCGAGACCGGCAGCGCGCTGTCGACGGCGATGGCCCGGCACCCCGACGTCTTCCCGCCGCTCATGGTGAACATGACGCGCGCCGGCGAGGTGGGCGGCTTCCTCGACTCGGTCCTGATCCAGGTCGCCGAGAACTACGAGGCCGAGGTCCGGCTGCGCGGCAAGGTGAAGGCCGCGATGACCTATCCGGTCGTCGTCCTCGCCATCGCCGTGCTGGCCGTGGTGGCGATGCTGCTGTTCATCGTCCCGGTCTTCGTCGGCATGTTCGCCGACTTCGACAGCGAGCTGCCGGCGCCGACCCGGGCTCTCGTCGCGATCTCCGACCTCATGCGCCTGCTCGCGCCGCTCGGGCTGGTCGCGGGCATCGCCGCCGCCGTCACCTGGCGCAAGGTTCGGCGCAGGGCCGGCGTGCGTGCGGTCGTCGAGCCGCTCCTGCTCCGCCTGCCGGTGTTCGGGCAGCTGTTCCGCAAGATCGCTCTGGCGCGGTTCGCGCGCAACCTCGGCACGATGATGAGCAGTGGCGTGCCCATCCTGCAGAGCCTCGACATCGTCGCGGAGACGACCGGCAACGTGGTGCTGGAGCGCGCGCTGCGGGCCGTGCAGGACAACGTGCGCCGGGGCGAGGCGCTGGCCGCGCCGCTGCACCAGCACCCGGTGTTCCCGGCCATGGTCGTCCAGATGATGGCGGTGGGCGAGGACACGGGCGCGCTCGACACCATGCTGCACAAGATCGCCGAGTTCTACGACCAGGAGGTCGAGGCGACGACCGAGGCGCTGACCGCGCTCATCGAGCCTCTCATGATCGTCACCATCGGCTCGGTGATCGGCGCCATGATCGTTGCGCTCTACATGCCGATCTTCAAGCTCATGGACGTCATCAACTAGTCCGGGCGGACCGCCCGTGCGGCGACGCGGGCGTGCACGACGGCCGGGCTGCCGCAGCACGCACGCCCCCCGCTGCGCCGTACGGAGCAGCGCAAGTGACGCCGAACGGCCCTGCAGGGACCCGGCCCGGGTCCCGAGACAACAAGTGGCGGCCCGACCCGCGACCGCACCCCTCTGGAGGAGACCCACATGAAGAAGACCCTCGCGGTCGCGGCGGTGCTCGTCGCGATCCTCACCCCCGCCGGCGCCGCGTCGGCGGCGGAGGTCCCGGGCAAGGCCTGGGGCAACTGCAAGAACAGCGCGGCCGGCGGCAAGGAGCTGCTCTCGGGCAACGCCGGCAAGAACGGCCTCGGCGGCTTCGCCAAGACCGCCTCCTGCACCAGCCCCGGCACGGGCGGCAGCGGGGGCGGGGGCGGCTCGCTCGACGGCTGACCCGCTCGCCCGGCTCGTGCCGGCAGCGGCGGTCTGTCCTGGCGACCGGGCCCTCCGCCGGCCGAAGGGCCCGGACGTGCTCAACAGCACGTCCGGGTCCTTTTCACCCTTCCGGGCGCCGAGAAAGTCCTCAAGGACACGGGCGGTCCGGACGAACAAGCAGGTGTCAGCGAGCCGCACCGGCCACAAAGGCACACCCGTCGCGAGGCGGGGCCGCAAAGCCGAGGGACCTGCACCGCAGGTACGCCTGGTTACCGGGGCCGGCTCCCCATCCGAGTCCTCGAGGGGGGACACAGTGCTCAACCGCATCCGCAAGGCGGAGGAGAGCGACCGGGGCTTCACCCTGATCGAGCTGCTCATCGTGATGATCATCATCGGCATCCTCGCCGCCATCGCCATCCCCGCCTTCCTCAACCAGAAGGCCAAGGCGAAGGAGACCTCGGCTAAGGCCGACGTCGCGGCCATCGGCAAGGAGGTGTCGGCCTACTACGTCGACGGCACCGGCGCGCTGACGCTCGGCACCAACGCGGGCGAGTGGCAGCTCAAGGACTCCGCCAGCGCGACCGTCGCGAGCGGCAAGCTCAGCACCGGCAACACCGCGAATGCGAGCAGCTCGGCGACCAACAACGTGATCTCCAGCGCCGAGTCGTTCTGCGTGTCGGTCGTCAACGGCACCACGAGCCCCTGGAAGTTCTCCGGCAGGAACGGCCTCGTCAAGGGCAGCTGCGCCTCCGGGGACCTGTAACGCCACCGCCGAGCCCGGTCGCGTCCTCGGACGCGGCCGGGCTCGCACGCGTCCGCCCTCGGGACAGGCGTCGCTCGCGCCGGTCCCGACCCGGGCTCAAGTCGGCCCGCGTCGCGCCGATCCCTGCACTGCACCAAGCCCCTCCCGCTCGGCCCACCCCGCTCAAGGAGTACATCCGTGCACCAGCGCCGCGACGAGGGGGTCAGCCTCGTCGAGACCGTCGTGGCGATGGCGGTGTTCGCGGTCGTCGCGACCGTCTCTGCCGGCCTGCTCGGTCAGGCACTCAGGGTGACGCGCAGCAACGACCAGCGGGTGGTTGCGGCGAACCTCGCCGCGCAGCACATCGAGCAGCTGCGGTCGCTGCGCGCCCTGGACATCCCGGACGGTGCCCAGAGCCAGGACGTGCCTGTCGGCAGCACCGTCTACACGGTCACCCGCAACGCCAACTACGTCTCCTCCGGCACGTCGGCCAGCCTGTGCACCGGCTCGGACAACGCGTTGGCCTTCAAGCTCGTCACTGTCACCGTGACCTGGCCGGACATGCGGGGCGTCAAGCCCGTCCGCAGCGACACGCTCAGGGCGCTCGGCCTCGGCGCCGACGGGGCCGACACCAGCAGGGGCACGGCCGCCGTGGCCCTGCAGACCGCCGCCGGCGGCCCGCTCGCCGGGGTCGTGGTCACGGTGTCGCCAGCACCTCCGAGCGGCGCGACGCGCACCACCGGCCTCGACGGCTGCGCGGTCTTCAGCGGCCTCGCACCCGGTACCTACACCGCGTCGGTGA
>JALYNK010000180.1 GCA_030773235.1 Actinomycetota bacterium
GCCAGGAGGCAGCCGGCTCACGCGGAGGCCTCGTCCCGGCGGCTCAGCGCGATGTCGAGCCCGGCGAGCAGCAGCGCGAGCAGCACGAACGCGGTGATGACGAGCAGTCCGTGGCGGAACGCGAGCCCGAAGTCTCGGCCCGTCGCCGCGACGGCGCTGAAGAAGACGCTCCCCGTGAGCGCGATCCCGGCCGCCGCGCCGATGCGCTGCCCCACCTGCAGGACACCGCCCGCGCTGCCGGCGCGCTCCACCGGCACCTCCGCGAGGGTGAGGGTCTGGTTGGGGCTGATGACGAAACCGCTGCCGATCCCCGCGACGAGCAGCGGCAGCGCGGTCGCCCACTCCACCCCGGTGCCGGGCACGGCGGTCGCCGCGACCCAAGTGGCGACCAGCCCGACGACCACGAGCACGAGCCCGGCGGCCACCAGCGGGCGTCCGGCGCGGGCCACCATGCGGCCGCCGAGGAAGGACGTGACGGCCGAGCCGACCGCGAACGGCGTGACCGCGAGGCCGGACGCGAGCGCGCTGTGGTGCAGGCCCTCCTGCACGTACAGCGCGTAGGTGAAGAAGATGCTGGTGAAGCCGGCGAAGTAGAGCAGCCCGACGCCGGCTCCCAGCGCGTACGACCGCCGGCGGAACAGGGCGAGGTCGACCATCGGCACGCCCCCGCGCCCGCCGTGACGCCGCTCCCACACGACGAACGCGACGAGGAGCGCGGCGGCGACCGCGTACAGCGTCCCGGGCGTGCGCCGCTCGATGAGCGGCAGCAGCAGGCACAGCACGCCGGCGCCGAGCAGCACCACGCCGACCGGGTCGAGGTCCTGCCGCCCGGGGCGCCGCACGGTCGGCGGGACGAGCCGGGCGGCGAGCAGCAGCGTGACGATGCCGACCGGCAGGTTGACGAAGAAGACCGCGCGCCAGCCGTGCTCCGGGCCGATCGCGGCGATGAGCACGCCGCCGAGCAGCGGCCCGATCGCCGTCGAGATGCCGATCGTCGCGCCGAGCGCGCCGAACGCACGCCCCCGCTCCGCACCGCGGAACAACTGCTGGATCAGCCCCGAGTTCTGCGGCAGCAGCACGCCGCCGGCGGCACCCTGCACGAGCCGGGCGACGACGAGCGACTCCGCGTTCGGCGCCAGTCCGCAGGCGACGCTCGCGAGGGTGAAGACCGCGAGGCTGCCGAGCAGCGCCGGGCGGCGGCCGTACGCGTCGCCCAGGCGCCCGGCCGGGACCAGCAGCAGCCCGAAGGCGAGCGCGTACCCGGACACCACCCACTGCAGGGCGCTCTCCCCGGCGTCCAGGTCGGTGCGGATGCTCGGCAGCGCGACGTTGACGATGCTCACGTCGAGCAGCACGAGGAACCCGGCGGCCAGCGACACCACGAGCACCCGCCAGCGGCGCGGGTCGGGCGTGTACGCGGGGGCCGGAGCGGGGGCAGGGCTGCTCACCCGCTCGGGGTGCCCGCCCCGCGGTTGCCGACGCCGCTCGCGGGAGGCGCGGGAGCGACGAGCAGCGCTCAGGCGGCGGCGGGGGCGCCGACGAGGCGGCGGCCGGCGACCGGCGGCAGGTCCCGGCAGGCGGCGGCGAGCTCGTCGAGCGCGTCGCCGTAGAGCGCCTGCGGGCCGTCGCAGAGCGCGGTGGAGGGGTCCGGGTGCACGTCGACGATCACGGCGTCGACGCCCGCCGCGATGGCCGCCCGGGTCAGCGGCACGACGAGGTCGCGCGAGCCGCCGGAGTGCGACGGGTCGACGACGACCGGCAGGTGCGACAGCGAGTGCAGGACCGGCACGGCGGAGATGTCGAGGGTGTTGCGGGTGCCCGTCTCGAAGGTCCGGATGCCGCGCTCGCACAGCACGATGTCGAGGTTGCCGCGCTGCGCGACGTACTCCGCGGCCATGAGCCACTCCTCGTACGTCGCGGTCATGCCGCGCTTGAGCATCACCGGGCGGCCGGCGGCGCCGACGGCCTGCAGCAGCGCGAAGTTCTGCATGTTGCGGGTGCCGATCTGCAGCATGTCGGCGGTCTCGGCGACGAGCGGCACGTCGGCGGCGTCGACCACCTCGGTGACGACCGGCAGCCCGGTCTCCTCCCGCACCTCGGCGAGGATGCGCAGGCCGCGCTCGCCGAGCCCCTGGAACGCGTACGGCGAGGTGCGCGGCTTGTACGCCCCGCCGCGCAGCAGCGACGCACCCGCCGCCTGCGCCATGCGCGCGGCCTGCAGCGTCTGCTCCGGCGTCTCCACCGCGCACGGCCCGGCGATCAGCGTGAACGTGCCGGGGCCGATCGGCACACCGCCGACCGTGACGCTGGTCGCCTCGGCGTGGTGCTCACGGCTGACCAGCTTGTACGGCTTGCTGACCCGCACCACGTCGCCGACGCCCGGCATCCCGCGCAGGTCCAGCGTGCCGAAGTAGGCGATGTCGCCGACCAGCCCGACGATCGTGCGCTGCACGCCCCGGCTCACGAAGGCCGACCCGCCGGCCTGCTCCACGCGGGCGACGACCGCGGCGACCTGCTCGGGCGAGGCGCCCGTGTCCATCACGACGACCATGCACGACTCCGGGGGCACGACACCTGGGGACGCCCCCGGCGCGTGGGCTCAGGGACCGTGCGCTGCACCCCTGGGCCCCGTGGCCCGGGCGCGGTGGAGTCCGACGGTACCGGAGCGGAGGTCGCTCGAGCCCGTGCTAGCGCTGGACCGCCTCGCGGGGCAGCAGCTCGACCGCACCGATGTCGCACCGCACGCCGCCGCTCCCGTCGCCGTCCTGCGGCCGGGGGACGCCGCGCTGGTCCTACGCCGTGCAGGCGCCGGGCAGGCCGCTGCCGGGCGGGGCCGGGCTGCCCCTGTCGACCAGCGGGCTGCCGTCGAGCGGGAGCAGCGTGAGCGTCGGCCCGCCGTGCCGGCCGAGGGGGCCGAGGCGGGGGTCCTGCCGGACGAGGTCACCGGGACCTGGCGCGTAGGCGCACCCCGCCGTGCGCTGGACGAGCGTGTGGCCGAGCGAGCGCACCTCGCCCGTGCAGTCCGGACCGCCGGCGGCGACGGGCCGGTCCGAGCGGTTCTCCGCGATCACCGAGCCGCTGACGGTCAGGCTGCCCCCCAGCCGCGCGAGTCCGCCCGACACCGTTGCCGGCGTAGGGAGCTCGGGCAGGGTCTCGTACGCGTTGCGGGCGAGCGTCACGCCGCTCAACTGCGCGGTGCCGCCGACCACGCTGACACCGCCGGCCCCGTCGGGGTTGCTCGACGTGTCGCCGGACGTGTCGAGGAAGCCTCCCGCCCGGTTCTCCGCGACCGTCACGTCGCGCAGTTCGAGGTTCCCGCTCGACCGGATGCCGCCGGCCGCGCCGCCGGAGTTGCCCGTGACAGCCGAGCCGCGCAGCCGCAGGTCGCCGCTGTTCTCCATCCCGCCGGCGCCCCTGTCCGAGCGCAGCCCGCTGCCGTCGCGCACCCAGCAGTACGCGACGTCCAGATCGCCGCGGTTGTCGACGGCGAGGCCGTTGGCCTGCAGGTCGACCAGGGCCAGCCGGGCGTGGCCGTGGTTGAGGAGCGCGGTGGTCGCGGTGCGGCGCAGCGCGCTGCGGGTCGCGACGAGCGTCCCCTCGTTGACCAGTCCGGCGTCGTTGTCGCGCACGACCGTCCGGTGCAGCGCCAAGACGCCGGCGTTGCCCACGGCGGGCACGGGCCCGAAGGTCCCGTCGTTGCCGCTGACAGTGCTGTGCACCAGCCGCAGCCGGGCGCCACGGGCGTTGCTGATGGCCGCGGGGCCGCTGGGCGCCTGGTTGTCGGCGAACGTGGAGCGCCGCGCGCTGGCGCGGCCGCGGTTGGTGAGTCCCGCTGCGGTGCCCGGCCCGGCGTCGAGACCCTGCTCGTTGCCGCGCACCGCCACGTCGCGGAGCACGAGCACGCCGTCGTTGAGCAGCGCCGTGGAACCGCTGCCCGTGAGTGCCAGGTCGGTCAGCCGGACCCGTCCGGTCGCGGCGACGTGCAGGAGCGGCGCGGTGTAGCGGTCGGGTGCCCCGGTCGCCACGGCCAGCACGGCTCCCCGACCCTGCAGGACGACCACCGACGCGATGCGCAGCCCGCCCTGGTCCAGCTCGTACCTCGCGCCGGGGGCGAGCACCACGACGTCGCGCGAGCGGGCGGCGGGGCAGGCGTCGACGCACCGGTCGGTGTCGGCGGCCAGGACCGCCTCCCGCACCGAGCAGCGCCCGTCGGGCGCGGCTCGGCCGTGGTGTCGACGGAGATCCGGCTGCCGGCCGCTGCCGGGGTCGTGCTGGCGGTGCCGACGGCGCAGGCGATCGCGCTGAGGACGGCGAGGCGGCGTGCGCGGACGGCGGCAGACGACCGGACGGCGGTAGACGACACGGTGTGCTCCGGACGCGG
>JALYNK010000181.1 GCA_030773235.1 Actinomycetota bacterium
GGGGAGCAGGGGAAGGTTAGGCTGCCCTAAGTCAGCCAGCCTCGGTCCAGCCGCCCCCTAGGAGCTCGGTGTCCGTCGCCCCGTCGCCGTCCGCCCGCGCCGCGCGCCTCTCCCCGCGCGCGCGGTTGCGGCGCGTGCGCGCCGGCGCGGGCCTACTGGCCTCCGTCGTCGTCCTGCTCCTCGCCGGGTGCGGTCTCGCGTCCGGCGACAGCGGACCGACGGTGCGCGTCTACTCCGCGCGGACGTACGGCAACGAGCAGGCCTACCAGCGGTTCACCCAGGAGACCGGCATCAAGGTCGAGTTCCTGACCGGGAGCGACGCGGAGCTGCGCGAGCGCCTGCAGACCGAGGGCAAGGACAGCGAGGCCGACGTCTACCTCACCGTCGACGCCGCGAACCTCTCGCTCGCGACCCGGCAGGGCCTGCTGCGCCCCGTGACCTCGCCGGTGCTCGAGAAGGCCGTGCCGCGCGAGCTGCGCGACCCGCAGGGCCGCTGGTTCGGGCTGTCCGAACGCGCCCGCGTGATCGTCTACAACAGGGACCGGGTCCAGCCGTCCGCGCTGTCGACGTACGCCGCGCTGGCCGACGACCGGTTCAGGGGACGGGTCTGCCTGCGCACCGCGACGAGTGCCTACACGCAGTCGCTGGTCGCGTCGTTCATCGCCCACGACGGGATCGAGGGCGCGCGCGAGATCGTGCGCGGGTGGGTGGCGAACTCCCCGCAGATCCTCGCCAACGATGTCGAGATCCTGCGGACGATCGCCGCCGGGGGCTGCGACGTCGGCGTCACGAACCACTACTACCTCGCGCGCGAGCTGGCTCGGGACCCGCGGATGCCCGTCGCGCTGTTCTGGCCGCAGCAGGGGACGACCGGGGTGCACGTGAACATCAGCGGCGCGGGCGTCACGGCACACTCGCCGCACCCGGACCTCGCGCAGCGCTTCCTCGAGTGGCTGGCCGGCAGCGGCCAGACGCTGTTCGTCGAGGGCAACTACGAGTACCCGGTCAACGCCGACGTGCCGCTGCCCGAGGTGCTGCGCGGCTTCGGTCCGTACCGCCGCGACGAGCTCAACGTCGGCGAGCTCGGCGCGCACAACGCCGACGCGGTGCGCGTGCTCACCGACCAGGGCTACCGGTGACGGGAGCGGCCCCGGCGCAGCAGGTCCGGTCGCGGCAGGTCCGGTCGCGGCAGGTCTGGTCGCAGCAGGCCCGGCGCGGCCCGGGCCGGGTCTCGGCGCTCCTGCTCGCCGGCACGGCCGCGCTGCTCGTGCTGCTCCCGGTGCTCGCGGTCACCGGCGGGGTGGTCGCGGCCGGGCCCGGGGTCTGGTCGCGGGCGGCGAGCGCGGGCTGGGGCGGGCTCGCCGTCAACACCGTCGCGCTCACCGCGCTGACCGTGACCGGGGCCGTCGCGCTCGGTGCGGGGCTCGCCTGGCTCACCACGGCCTACCGCTTCCCCGGTCGGCGGCTGCTGTCCGGGCTGCTGGTGCTGCCGGTGGCGGTGCCGGCGTACATCCTCGGGCTGGTCTGGTCGTCGCTGCTGTCGTACGCGGGGCCGGTGCAGCAGGCCTGGCGCGCGGTGTTCGGCGGGAGCGCCGGGTTCCCGCCGGTGCGCACGCTGCCCGTGGCCGCCGGCGTGCTCGTGCTCACCCTCTACCCGTACGTCTACCTCCTCGCGCGGGTCGCGTTCCGCACGCAGGCCGCCGTCCCGTACGGCGCGGCGCGCACCCTCGGCCTGTCGCCGCTGCAGGCCGCGGTCCGCGTCGTGCTGCCGCTCGCCCGGCCGTCGCTGGCGGCCGGCGGCCTCCTGGTCGCGCTCGAGACGCTCTCCGACTTCGCCACCGTGCAGTACTTCGGCGTCGAGACGCTGTCCGTCGGCATCTACAAGGTGTGGCGCGGTCAGTTCGACCGGCCCGCGGCGACCGCGCTGGCGCTGCTGGTGCTCCTGCTCGCGCTCGGGCTGCTCGCCGCCGAGCGCCGGCTGCGCGCCGGGGCCCGCTACAGCCCGCAGACCCGTGACAGCACCCCGCTCGCCCCGCTGGCCCTGACCGGCTGGCGGGCGTGGGCGGCGACCGGCGGCTGCACGGCCGTGCTGGCCCTGTCCGTCGGCGTGCCGCTCGTGACGCTGGCGAGCTGGTCGACGACCACCGCGCTGCGGGCGCCGGGCGGGGCGCTCGACCCGGACTTCCTGCGCGCCGCGGCCAACAGCGTGCTCCTGGCCGGGCAGACCGCGCTCGTGGTCGTCGTGCTGGCGCTCCTGCTCGTCCACGCCGCCCGCGTCGACCCGCGCCGCCGCGTCCGCCTCGCCGTGCAGGCCACCGTGTCGGGCTACGCCGTGCCCGGGCCGGTGCTCGCCATCGGCGCGCTGCTGGTGCTCGCCGCGGCGCGCAGCGCGCTCGACGGGCTGGGGCTGCCCGGCGGCGGCGGGCTGGTGACCGGCTCGGTGGCCGTGCTGCTCCTCGTCTACACCGCGCGGTTCCTGGCGCTCGGCTGCAGCAGCACCGAGGCGCGCCTCGCCGGCGTCTCGCCGTCGCTGACCGCCGCCGCGCTGTCGCTCGGCGCCGCCCCCCGGCGGGTGCTCGGCCGGGTGCACCTGCCGCTCGCGCGCTCGGGCCTCGGCGTCGCCGGCGTGCTCGTCGCGGTCGACGCGCTCAAGGAGCTGCCGATCGTGCTGCTGCTGCGGCCGTTCGGCTTCGACACGCTCGCCGTACGGGTGTGGCAGCTGGCCGCCGACAGCCGGTACGAGACGGCGGGCCTGCCGGCGCTCACCATCGTTGCCGTGGCGCTCGTGCCGGTCGCCGTGCTGCTGCGCGGCGACGACCGCGACACGGACGCAGCCGCAGTCCCGGCCGGAGCCGTCGGGACGGTGCCGTACCCGGCCGACCCCGTCCCGGTCCCGGCACCCGCCGGCGGTCCAGGCCGTACGGTCAGCCCGACAGGACCCACCCTGCCCGGACAAGACATCACAGGGCCCACCCCGACAGGAGGCCGGCGGTGACCCCGCTCGCTCCCGCTCCCCCCGCCGTCGAGCTGCGCGGCGTGACCCGCCGCTTCGGCGCGGCTCCGGCGGTGGACGACGTCGACCTCGTCGTCCCCGACGGCGAGCTGCTCGCCCTGGTCGGCCCCAGCGGCTGCGGCAAGTCGACCCTGCTGCTCCTCGTCGCCGGGCTGCTGCAGCCCGACGCCGGCGAGGTGCGGGTCGGTGGGCGCACCGTCACGGGCCCGGGGACGTGGGTGCCGCCGGAGCAGCGCCGGGTCGGGGTCGTCTTCCAGGACGCCGCTCTCTTCCCGCACCTGCGGGTGTCCGACAACCTCGCCTTCGGGCTGCCGCGCGGCGCCGACCGCAGGCGCCGGGTCGAGGAGCTGCTCGAGCTCGTCGAGCTGCCGGGCCTCGCCGCCCGTTATCCGCACGAGCTGTCCGGCGGGCAGCAGCAGCGGGTCGCGCTCGCCCGGGCCCTGGCGCCCGAGCCGCGCGTGGTGCTGTTCGACGAGGCGTTCGGCAATCTCGACAGCGGCCTGCGCACCGCGGTGCGGGCGCAGACGATCGCCGCGCTGCGCGAGACCGGCGCCGCCGGCGTGTTCGTCACGCACGACCAGGCGGAGGCGCTGGCCGTGGGCGACCGCGTCGCCGTCATGGAGTCGGGTGCGTTCCACCACGTGGCCGAGCCGGCCGAGGTGTTCCACTGCCCGGCGACGCGCTTCTCCGCCACGCTGCTCGGGGAGGCCGACTTCGTGCCCGGTCAGCAGGACGGCGGGCAGGTCGAGACGGAGCTCGGCCCGCTGCCGGCGACCCCGTCGCACTTCGGTGCGGTCGAGGTGATGCTGCGCCCGCACGAGGTCGCCCTGCACCCCGCTGCTCCGGACGTCCCGGCGGCCCGCCCCGGGCGCGTGGTGGCGCGCGAGTTCCGCGGCGCCTGCTACCTCTACACCGTCGCCCTGCCGTCCGGCCGCCTCGTGCGCTCCCTGCAACCGCACACCACGCACGTCGCTGCCGACGGGCAGGTCCAGGTCGAGGTCGACGCGGGGCACCCGCTGCGCGCGTTCCCGGCGGTCCCCGCCTGAGGCAGCGCCGGTGAGCGCGGACCCGTTCGCCGGGCTCGACGTCGTCGGCGCACCGACCGAGGTCGTCGCGCTGGGGGCCACGCTCGACCCGGCCACGCTGCGCGCGGCCTACCGCGCGGGCTGCTTCCCCTGGCCCCCGTCCGACCCGTCGTCCGGCTCGTGGCAGCGGGCCGCCCGGCGGCTGGCGCGCTGGCAGGCCGTGCCGGTGCTGCCCGGCCGCGACGCGTGGCTGCCCTGGTGCTCCCCCGACCCCCGAGCCGTCCTCGTGCCCGGGATGCTCTCCGTCCCGCGCTCGCTGCGCCGCCGGCTGCGCACCT
>JALYNK010000182.1 GCA_030773235.1 Actinomycetota bacterium
GAGAGCCGGGAGTCGGCCCGCGCGGGCGTGGCGCTCGACGACCACGTGGCGGCGGTGGTGGCGGCACTGCGAGCGCATGCCGGGCGGAGCGTGCTCGTCGGCCACAGCGGCGCTGGGCCGGTGGTCTACGGCGCCACCGACCGGGCGCCCGAGCTCGTCTCGCGGGCCGTGTACGTCGACAGCGGGCCGCTGCCCGAGGGCGCCGCGGTGGCGCCCGACCTCGACCCGGCGGTGACCGAGGTCCCGCTGCCGAGCTGGGAGGAGCTCGCGGCGGACGGCTCGTCGGTCGAGGGGCTGAGCCCGGCCGATCTCGAGGAGTTCCGGCGCCGCGCGGTGCCGCACCCCGCCGGGCCCGCGCGCGAGCCGCTGCAGCTCGGCGACCCGCGGCGGCGCGACGTTCCGGTCACCGTGGTGACGTCGTCGTTCCGGCCGGCCGACGTCCGGCGCTTCGTCGCGGCCGGCAGCCCGTACTTCGCGGAGGTGGGCGCGCTGGACGTGGAGCTCGTCGACCTGCCCACCGGCCACTGGCCGATGTGGTCGCGGCCGGACGACCTCGCGGCCGTGCTGCTCGAGGCCGGACGACGTCACGGCCGGGACGGTCGAGTCGGCTAGACGCCGATCGCGCTGAACCCGCCGTCGACGTAGACGATCGTCCCGGTCGTGGCCGGGAACCAGTCCGACAGCAGCGCGACGCAGGTGCGGGCGACCGGCTCGGGATTGCGGATGTCCCAGCCGAGCGGCGCGCGCTCGCTCCACGCCGCCTCGAACTTCTCGAAGCCCGGGATGTTCTTCGCCGCCATCGTGCGCAGCGGCCCGGCGGCGACGAGGTTCGCCCGGATGCCGTGCGGGCCGAGGTCGCGGGCGAGGTAGCGGTTCGCCGACTCAAGCCCGGCCTTGGCGACGCCCATCCAGTCGTACGCCGGCCAGGCGACCCGGGCGTCGAAGTCCAGGCCGACGTAGGACGAACCGCGCGACAGCAGCGGCAGGCAGGCGCGCGCGAGGGCCGGGTACGACCACGTCGAGACGTGCACCGCCGTGCCCACGTCCTCCCACGGCGTGTCGAGGACGCCGTGACCCAGGGCACCGGCCGGCGCGAAGCCGATGGCGTGCAGCACACCGTCGAGCCCGTCGACGTGCGCGCGCACCCGGTCGGGCAGCGCGCGCAGGTCGTCCTCGTTCGTCACGTCGAGCTCGACGACGGGGGGCTCGCCGGGCAGCCGCCGGGCGATGCGCCGGGTGAGGTTCCCGCTGCGGCCGAAGCCGGTGAGCACGAGCTGCGCGCCCTGCTCGGCCGCGGTGCGCGCGACCGCGAACGCGATCGACTGCTCGGTGAGCACGCCCGTGACGAGCAGCCGCTTGCCGTCCAGCAGCCCCGTCACTGGGCGTCCTCCCCCAGGTGCTCGGCCAGCGCGTCCTGGACCTGCCGGCTCGCGGTCCAGAACACGCCGCCCTCGGGCAGCGCGAGCAGCCGAGCGTCCGGGAGCTCTCGGTAGAGCTCCTCGGCCAGGTCGAGGCGGTGCAGCGGGTCCCCCTCCTGACCGACCACGAGCACCGGCACGCGGATCCGCTGCAGCGGAGCGCGGTCGCGCAGCGGCCGGTCGTCGTGCAGCGGGCGCGGCGCCGGGCGGGTCGCCAGCTGCGCCGCGCGCCGCGCGACGAGGGTGCGGATCCCGCGACGCTCGCGCACCGGCCCGGGGATGTCGCGCATCAGGATCTCGGTGACGGCATCGGCGTCGGCGGCGTCGATGGCGTCGCCGAGCGACTCGAGCTGCAGTGTCGCGCCGTCGGCGCGGGTGGCGTCGATGCCGGCCGGCATGACGAACGCGAGGCGCCGGAAGCGGTCGGGCTCGTCGGTGAGGACGCGCAGCAGCGCGCCGGATCCCAGCGACAGGCCGACCGCGCACTCGGCGCCCGTCGCGTCGGCGACGGCGCGCAGGTCGTCGGCGAGGACGTCGTAGTCCCAGCCACCGGGCAGCGGGTCGCTCTCGCCGTGGCCGCGGAAGCTCAGCAGCACCCGGGTGCCGGGCACCCGGGTCGCGAGCGGCCGGGTCTCAGCCAGGGAGCCGCCCAGCCCGTGGGCGAAGACCGTGACGGGGCTCCCGCTGCCCAGGACGGCGTACGCGACACCGCGCACGCGTCCGGAGGTGGGCAGCAGAGCGGGAGCGGGCGTCACAGAGGCCCGTTCGCGTGGCGCGTCGCCCGCGGCGCGGGCAGCTGCGCCAGGGCCGCGAGCAGCACCTGTCGCGTCTCGGCGGGCTCGACGACGTCGTCGACGGCGCCCATCTCGAGCGCGCGGGTCAGCCCGCCGGTCGTCGCCTCGTGGTGCGCGGCCAGGCGCTGCACGAGCGCGGCACGCGCGCCCGGATCGCGCTCGGCGGCGAGCTCGCGGCGGTGCAGCACCTCGACCGCGGCCGGCGCACCCATGACGTCGACCTGCGCGCCCGGCCAGGCGTACACCCGGTCCGCGCCGAGGCCCTTGGAGCCCATGGCGATGAACGCGCCGCCGTACGCCTTGCGCAGGACGACGGTGAGCCGGGGCACGACGGCCGCGGCGTAAGCGTGCAGCAGCTTGGCGCCCCGACGGACGACGCCGCCGTCCTCCTGGTCGAGCCCGGGCAGGTAGCCCGGGACGTCGACGAGGAACACCAGCGGGATCCCCAGGGTGTCGCACCACTGGACGAAGCGGCCGGTCTTGTCGCCGGTGTCGGCGTCGAGGCAGCCGGCGAGGGTCTGCGGGTCGTTCGCGACCACGCCGACCGTGCGGCCGCCGAGCCGCCCGAGGGCGGTGACGGCGTTGCGCGCCCACTCGGGCTGCAGCTCGAGGAACGTGCCGGGGTCGAGCACGGCGCGGGCGACCAGCCGCACGTCGTACGCCTGCCGGTGGTCACCGGGCACGAGCGGCCCGGGGTCCGGCCCGTCGCCCGCGGTGGGGTCGACGGTGCCCTGCGCGCCGAGCAGCCCCACGAGCCGCCGCGCGGTGTAGAGCGCCTCGTCGTCGGTGACCGCGGTCAGGTGCGCGACGCCGCTGCGCGTCATGTGCGTCTCGGGCCCGCCGAGCCGCTCCGCGGTGACGTTCTCGCCGGTGACCCGGCGGATGACGTCCGGACCGGTGACGAACACGCGCCCGCGCGGGCCGAGGACCACGACGTCGGTGAGCGCCGGCCCGTACGCCGCGCCGCCGGCCGCGGGGCCGAGCACGACGCTGATCTGCGGCACCCGGCCGCTGGCCCGGGTCTGCGCGGCGAACACCCGCGCGACGCCGTCCAGCGCGCCGACCCCCTCGCGGAGGCGGGCACCGCCGGACTGCCAGACGCCGACGACCGGCACCCCGAGCTCGACCGCGAGGTCGGTGGCCGCGGCGATCGCCCGGCAGCCCTCGCCGCCGAGCGCGCCGCCCTGCACCGACTGGTCGGTGGCGAAGGCGACGACCTCGGTCCCCCGGATGGCGCCGCGTGCGACGACGACGCCGTCGACCCGGTCGGAGATCTGCCAGCCGTCCAGCAGCGCGCCGAAGCGCTGCAGGACGAGCGGGTCGACCGGCCGGACGAGGGTCTCGACGAGCCGGACGTCAGCGAGCGTCATCGGGCGAGGACCAGCGACACGTCGTGCCCGCCGAAGCCGAACGACGTCGACAGTGCGAGGTCGTGCGCGTGCCGGCGGGGCTCGATGCGGACCGCGTCGACGTCGGCCTCGTCGTCCAGGTCGTCGAGGTTGCGGATCGGCGGGACGACCCCGTCCCGCAGTGCGACGACGGACGCGATGGCCTCGACGGCGCCGGCGGCACCGAGCAGGTGACCCGTGCACGATTTGATCGCGGTGACCGGAGGCTTGTGGCCGCCGAGCACGGCGGTGAACGCGCGGGCCTCGGCGATGTCGCCGAGCGGGGTCGACGTGGCGTGCGCGTTGATGTGGCCCAGGTCCTGCGGGTCGGCTCCGGCGTCGCGCAGCGCCAGCGCGATGCTGCGCGCCGCGCCCCTGCCTGCGGGGTCGGGAGCGGTGACGTGGTGCGCGTCGGACGCGAGGCCAGCACCGGCGAGGCGGGCGTGCACCCGGGCGCCGCGCGCACGGGCGTGCTCCTCGGTCTCCAGCACGAGGATCCCCGCGCCCTCACCGAGGACGAACCCGTCGCGGCCCTTGTCGTACGGCCGGCTGGCGGCCTCGGGCGCGTCGTTGCGGGTCGACAGCGCGCGCATCTGCGCGAACCCGGCCATCGGCAGGGGGTGCACGCAGGCCTCGGAGCCACCGGCCACGACCACGTCGGCGCGGCCGCTGCGCAGCACCTCGAGCGCGAGCGCGAGCGCCTCGGCGCCCGACGCGCAGGCGCTCACCGGCGTGTGCACGCC
>JALYNK010000183.1 GCA_030773235.1 Actinomycetota bacterium
GCCCGCAGCCGGTCGCCGACGAGCGGCGCGTCGGCCACCCGCTGCGCCGCGTCGTCCAGCGCGCGGGCCAACCCGCCGCCCGCGTCCTGCAGCTGGCGTCCAGGCTCCTGCAGCCGCAGCACCGCCGCCTGCACGGCGTCGGCGAGGCGCAGGAACACGAAGCACCACACGAGCACCCCGACGTCCAGCAGCTGCTGGCGCAGGCGCACCGCACCGGTCTCGGCGTACCACCTCATGCCGGGCGTCCTGCCCCGTCCCGCCGGGCGTACGTGATCAGCCGCCTACCCTCGGCCCGTGCCCGTCCCGCCGTCCGCTCCCGCCACCGCGGCGCAGCAGGCGGTGCAGGCCTACCTCGACCACCTCGGGGTGGAGCGGGGGCTGGCCGCCAACACGCTCGTCAGCTACCGCCGCGACCTGCGCCGCTATCTCGAGCACCTCGCCTCCGCCGGCGTCGAGGACCTCGCCGAGGTCGGCGAGGCGCACGTGACGGCGTTCCTCGCCGCGCTGCGCGAGGGCGACGCCGACCACCCGCCGCTGTCCGGACCCTCGGCAGGCCGCGCCGTGGTGGCGGTGCGCGGCCTGCACCGGTTCGCGCTGCGGGAGCACCTCACGGCCGTCGACCCGGCGGCGGAGGTCCGGCCGCCGTCGCCGGTCCGCCGGCTGCCCAAGGCGATCACCGTGGCGCAGGTCGAGCGCCTGCTCGAGGCCGCGAGCGCCGGCGGCACGCCGACCGCGCTGCGCGACCGCGCCCTGCTCGAGCTGCTGTACGGCACCGGCGCCCGCATCTCCGAGGCGTGCGGCCTGACCGTCGACGACCTGGAGCGCGACGCCCGGCTCGTCCGCCTGGCCGGCAAGGGCGGCCGCGAGCGCATCGTCCCGGTCGGGTCGTACGCGGCACGGGCCGTCGAGGCCTACCTCGTGCGCGCCCGCCCGGGGCTCGCCACGAGGGGCGGCGCGGGCGGCGCACTGTTCCTCAACGGGCGCGGCGGGCGGTTGTCGCGGCAGAGCGCCTGGGCGGCGCTCAAGGCGGCGGCGGCCCGCGCGGGGCTGTCCGAGCGCGTCAGCCCGCACACGCTGCGCCACTCGTACGCCACGCACCTGCTCGACGGCGGCGCCGACGTGCGGGTCGTGCAGGAGCTGCTCGGTCACGCGTCGGTGGCCACCACGCAGATCTACACGCTCGTCACGGTCGACCGCCTGCGCGAGGTGTACGCCACCGCGCACCCCCGCGCCCGCGCCGACCGGGGACGCCCGCGCGCTTCGTAGGCTGGGCCGCATGACGTCCAGCGCACCCGGCACGATCCCGGCCAGTCTGGGCGCCGGCCTGGCCGCCGGGGTGGGGCCGACCGGCCGGCCGCGCCCGACCTTCCCCGAGCCGCCGCCCGTCGAGCGGCACGGTCCCGCCCGGGTGCTGGCCATGTGCAACCAGAAGGGCGGCGTCGGCAAGACCACCACGACGATCAACCTCGGCGCCGCCCTGGCCGAGTACGGCCGGCGCGTGCTGCTCGTCGACTTCGACCCGCAGGGCGCGCTGTCGGTCGGCCTCGGCGTCAACCCGCTCGCGCTCGACCGCACCGTGCACAACCTGCTCGTCGAGCGCGACGTGCGCATCCAGGACGTCCTGCTCGGCACCGCCATCCCGGGCATGGACCTGCTGCCCAGCAACATCGACCTGTCCGCCGCCGAGGTGCAGCTCGTCAACGAGGTCGCCCGCGAGCAGACGCTCAAGCGGGCACTGCGCCCCGTCCTCGCCGACTACGACCTCGTGCTCGTCGACTGCCAGCCGAGCCTCGGCCTGCTCACCGTCAACGCGCTCACCGCGTCGCACGGAGTGATCGTGCCGTTGGAGTGCGAGTTCTTCGCGCTGCGCGGCGTCGCCCTGCTCATCCAGACGATCGAGAAGGTGCGCGAGCGCCTCAACCCCGAGCTCGAGCTCGAGGGCATCCTCGCGACGATGTACGACGCCCGGACGCTGCACGCCCGCGAGGTGCTGTCCCGCGTCGTGGAGGCGTTCGGCGAGAAGGTGTTCCACACCGTCGTCAACCGCACCGTGCGCTTCCCGGAGACCACCGTCGCGGGCGAGCCGATCACCACGTACGCCTCGAGCTCGGCCGGCGCCACCGCGTACCGCGACCTGGCCCGCGAGGTGCTCGCCCACCACGCGTCCGTCGCCGCCCGGTGACCGCCGCGAACGCGCGCTGAGGTGCTGTACGCGCTCGGCGACCCCGTGTCGTTCCTCCTGCTCGTCATCGCGTTCGTCGTCTGCGCCGTCGTCGCCGGCTGGCTCAGCGCGCTGGCGTGCAGCCGGCTCGGGCTGCGCGAGCTGCGCGCCGAGCGGCGCACCCGGCCCGACCCGCGCCGGCAGGTCGACCCGTTCGGAGCCGTCGGCGCCGCGGTGTCCGGCATCGGCTGGGCCCGACCGATCGACCCGGGGCTGCGCCGCGGCGCGGGCGTCGCGCTGGCCCTCGTCGCCGGGCCGCTGGTGGTGCTGGGCGCCGGCCTCGGGGCGCTCGCGGCCTACGGCGCGACCGCCGGCGGACTGCCGGGCGTCAGCGCCGTCGTGCTGCAGCGGGGCCTGTCGGCCGACCTCGCCGAGCGCGCGTGGCTGCTCGGGGGGCTCATGGCGACCTACGTCGGGGCGCTGAGCCTCGTGCCGCTGCCGCCGCTGCCGGGCGGGCACGCCCTGCTCGCGGTCGCGCCGCGCACGATCGGGTGGCAGAAGGCCCGCTACCAGCTCGTCGACCGCGGCATCGGCACCGCGGTCGTCCTCGCGCTGCTGCTCATCCCGCTCGGCGGCGCCACCGCGCTGCTGCCGGCGGTGCTCGACAGCGTGCTCAGCCCGCTGGTGCGCCTGGTGACGGGGGCCGTGTGACTCCGCCGTTCGCCGTGCACCTCGACGTCTTCGAGGGGCCGTTCGACCTGCTGCTGAGCCTCATCGCCAAGCACGAGCTCGACGTCACCGAGGTGGCGCTGTCGCAGGTCACCGACGAGTTCCTCGCCCACATCCGCGGACACGGCGACGACTGGGACCTCGGCCAGGCGAGCGAGTTCCTCGTCGTCGCCGCGACGCTGCTCGACCTCAAGACCCGGCGTCTCCTGCCCGCCCCCGCGCAGCCGGACGAGGAGGACGTCGCGCTGCTCGAGGCCCGCGACCTGCTCTTCGCCCGGCTGCTGCAGTACCGCGCGTACAAGCAGGCGGCCGTGCACCTCGCCGCCCTCCTGGCCCGGCAGAGCGCCCGCTACCCACGGTCGGTCGGGCTCGAGCCGCGCTTCGCCGACCTGCTCCCCGAGGTCCTGCTCGGGCTCGGACCCGAGGAGTTCGCAGCGCTCGCCGCCCGGGTGCTCACGCCGAAGCCCACGCCCGTCGTCGCGGTCGACCACGTGCACGGCGGCACCGTGAGCGTCCGCGAGCAGACCGCCGTGCTGCGCGAGCTGCTGCGGCGGTCGGGCGGCGGGTCGTTCCGCGCCCTCACCGCCGACTGCACCGGCACGCTCGAGGTCGTCGCGCGCTTCCTCGGGCTGCTGGAGCTCTACCGGGAGGGCGTCGTCGCTCTCGAGCAGGTCGAGGCGCTCGGCGAGCTGCACGTGCGCTGGACCGCGGGCGAGCAGACGCCGGGCGTCGTCGCCGTGCCGGAGCAGCGGTGAGTGAGCAGCCGGTGACCGGGCCGCCCCCGGCCGGGCTGCCCGTGGAGCAGGCGGAGGTGACCGAGGCACCCCCGCTGCGCGCCGTGCTCGAGGCGCTGCTGCTCGTCACCGACGGGCCGGCGTCCCCGGTCGTGCTCGCGCAGGTCGCCGAGCGGCCGGTCCCCGAGGTCGTGGCGGCGTTGCAGGCGCTCGCGGCCGAGTACACCGAGCAGGGCCGCGGCTTCGAGCTCAGCGAGGTGGGCGGCGGGTGGCGCCTGTACACCCGCGGCGACTGCGCGCCGTACGTCGAGCGACTCGTCCTCGACGGCACCACCGCGAGGCTCACCCAGGCGGCGCTGGAGACGCTCACCGTCATCGCGTACCGGCAGCCGGTGACGCGCGCGAGGATCAGCGCGATCCGCGGCGTCAACGTCGACGGCGTCGTGCGCACGCTCGTCGCCCGGGGCCTGGTCGTCGAGGCCGGCGCCGACCCCGCCAGCGGAGCGCTGCTCTACCGCACCACCGACCTGCTCCTGGAGCGGCTCGGGCTGCGCTCGCTCGACGAGCTGCCCGAGCTCGCGCCGCTGCTGCCCGAGCTCGACGACCTCGAGTCCGAGACCCTCTCGTGAGGTGCCTGTGAACGACTCC
>JALYNK010000184.1 GCA_030773235.1 Actinomycetota bacterium
GCATGGGCGGCTGCTCCTCAGCGGTGCTCGTCCTCGTCCAGCTCGACGACGACGGCCTGCTCGGCGGCGTCGGCGTCGTCGCTCTCCAACGGCAGGTCGCGTCCGGCGTCGTGCTCGCCGGGACCCGCGGGCGCGGCCTGCTCCGCGGCGTCGTACGGGTCGGCCTCGGCGGGCGCGGGCGGCACCGGCGGACGCGGCGCGTCGCGCGTGGGCGACGCGCTCTGCTCCAGCCGGTCGTCGGGGTTGCTGTCGGGCAGCGTCACGCGGTGCTCTCCGTCTCCTGTCCGGCCAGCTCGCGGCTGCCGATGCGGGTGCGGCGCGCGTCCAGGACGCGGTCCGGGTTGCGCCGCAGGTACTCCTCCTCGAGCTCCTGCGTCCGCACGGTGTGGAACGACAGGGCGTCCTCGCTGCCGTGCAGGAAGGTGTCGTGGCGCGTCTCGTGCAGGTGCGCGAGCTCGCGCTCGAGATCCTCGTCCGCGAGCTGCTGCGCGGCCACACCGGTCACCGGAGCTCCTCTCGACCTGATCGGTCGACTCCGGCGGGGGCCGGGGTCGCGGGTTCCGCCGCCCGTACCCGGGTAGCGGCGGCCCCATGACTGACTCTGCCGCAGCCGTGGTGTTCGACGTCGACGGCACCCTGCTCGACACGAACTACCTGCACGTGATCGCGTGGTGGGAGTCGTTCCTGGCCGAGGGCCACGAGGTGAGCTGCTTCGACATCCACCGCACCATCGGCCGCAGCTCCGAGGAGCTCGTCGAGGTCCTGCTCGGCCGGGCCGACGAGAAGGTCGTCAAGGGGCACAGCGAGCGCTGGGCGCCGCTGCGCGAGCGGATGATCCCGTTCCACGGCGCCGCCGACCTCGTCCGCGCCTGCGCGGACCGCGGGCTGAAGGTCGTCTGGGCGACGAGCGGCAGCCCCGAGGACGTCGAGGACTTCAAGGCCAGGCTCGCCTGCGACGACGCGGTGACCGCCATCGTCAACTCGGGCGACGTCGAGAACAGCAAGCCCGCGCCCGACATCGTGCTCGCCGCACTCGACGCCGCCGGGGTGGCGCCGGAGCGGGCGGTGATGATCGGCGACACGGTGTACGACGTCCGCGCCGCCCGAGCGGCCGGGACGCAGTCGATCGGCCTGCTCGGCGGGGGCATCGGCGAGCAGGAGCTGCGCCAGGAGGAGCCGACCGCGGTCTACGGCAACTGTGCCGAGCTGCTCGCCGACCTCGACGCCAGCCCGATCGGACGGCTGCTCGCCGGCTGACCCGGCGCGGGGCGGCTGCCGATCAGCCCGCCAGCGGGGCCTGCCGATCAGCCCGCCAGCGGGGCCCAGAGGTCGCCGTGGCGCTCGACCCGCGCGAGCGCCTCGTCGGGCGGCAAGACGAGGTCGCCAGGCTCGCGGCAGGCCTCGACCTCGTCCCACGTCACGGGCGTCGACACCGTGGGCCGGGCCCGCGCCCGCAGCGAGAACACCGACACCGTCGTCTTCGCCGACGAGTTCTGCGACCAGTCGACGAGCACCTTGCCCGGGCGCAGCGCCTTGGTCATCCGGTGCACGACGAGCGACGGGTGCGCCGCCTCGAGCTCCTGCGCCAGCCGCTTGGCGTACGTCGAGGTGTCGGGGACCGGCGCCCGGGCCGCCAGTTGCATGCCCTTGCTGCCGCTGGTCTTGGCGTACACCTCGACCCCGTCGGCGGCGAGCCGCTCACGCAGCAGCAGCGCCACGGCGCAGCACTCGACGACGGTGGCCGGCGGGCCGGGATCGAGGTCGAGCACCAGCAGGTCGGGCCCCTCGCCGGCGTGCGCCGCGGCCACCCGCCACTGCGGCGTGTGCAGCTCCAGGCAGGCGAGGTTGACGACCCACACCAGCGACGGCAGGTCGTCGACCACCGCGTAGTCGATCGTCTCGCGCTGCTTGGTGGAGCCGGGCGAGGGCAGCCGCTCGACGCGCAGCCAGTCCGGCCGGTACGACGGCGCGTTCTTCTCATAGAAGCTGTGGCCCGCCACCCCGTCGGGGTAGCGCTTGAGCGTCAGCGGCCGGTCGGCGAGGTGCGGCAGCAGCACGGGCGCGACGCGCGTGTAGTAGTCGAGCACCTGCCCCTTCGTGAACCCGGTCTCCGGGTAGAGCACCTTGTCGAGGTTGCTCAGCACCACCTGGCGCCCGTCGACCACGACCGGAACCTTCGCGCCCGCCACTCAGCCCTCCCGCACCACGTCGCGCGGGTCGAGATCGTCCCGCAGCCCCTTGTACGACGGGTGGCGCAGCCGCCCGTCCCGCGTCCACCCGGTGAACTCGACCTCCGCCACGAGCTCGGGGCGGACCCACCGCGCCGTCCGGGCGTGCTCCCGCGGGACGTCGCAGGGCGGCGTGTCCGCCGCCAGCGGAGCGAGGACGTCGCGCAGGCGGCGCAGCACCTCGCCGGAGTACCCCGTGCCGACGTGCCCGGCGAACACGAGGGCGTCGCCCTGCGGCAGCGCGAGCAGCAGCGAGCCCAGGGTGCCGGCGCGCCCGCCCTCGCCGGGCTGCCAGCCGACCACCACGGCGCTCTGCCGGCGGGTGTTCTTGACCTTCACCCAGCAGTCGCTGCGCCGCCCCGGCTCGTACCGGCTGTCGCGGCGCTTGGCGACGATGCCCTCGAGCCCCTGCGCCTGAGTGGTGTCGAGCAGCACCCGGCCGTCGGACAGGAAGTTCGGCGGCACCTGCCAGGCGGGGCCGAGCGGCCCGAGCGCCTCCAGGCGCGCCCGCCGGGAGTCGTAGGGCAGCTCGAGCAGCCACTCGCCGTCGACCAGCAGCAGGTCGAACAGCACGAGCACCACCGGCGTGCGGGCCACCAGCGCCGCGGGCGGCTGCCGCACGTGCATCCGCGACTGCAGCAGGCCGAAGTCCGGCCGCCCGGCGGCGTCGAACGCCACGACCTCCCCGTCCCACAGGCCGTCCGGCACGCCGTCCTCGACGCCGAGCAGCTCGGGATAGGCGCCGCTGACGTCGTTGCCCACCCGGGAGCGCAGCCGGGCCGCCCCGGCGTCCACGGCGACGAGCGCGCGGACGCCGTCCCACTTCACCTCGTACGCCCAGCGGCCGTCGTCGCGAGGGAGCGGCCCGGCGCCGGCGAGCATCGGCGTCAGGCGCGGCACCTCCGGTGGCAGCGGCACGACCGGGACGTACCCCGCGGACGGACCTCGACGGCCTCCGCGCCGAGTGCGATCATCGCGCGAGCGGAGGGGTAGGGGGCCCGGCGTGAGGTCGATCTGGAAGGGCGCGATCAGCTTCGGGCTGGTGACCATCCCGGTGAAGCTCTACAGCGCCACCGAGCCCAAGGACGTCTCCTTCCACCAGGTGCGCCGCTCCGACGGCAGCCGGATCCGCTACAAGCGGGTGGCGGCGGCCGACGGCGAGGAGGTGCCGTACGGCGAGATCGCCAAGGGCTACGAGCTGTCGAGCGGCGAGACGGTCGTGCTCACCGACGAGGACTTCAAGGACCTGCCGCTGACGACCAGCCGGGCTATCGACGTCCTGCAGTTCGTCCCGCTGGAGCAGGTCGACCCCATCTACTTCGAGAAGAGCTACTACCTCGAGCCCGACAAGGCGGGCGTCAAGCCGTACGCCCTGCTGCGCGACGCGCTGGAGCAGTCGGGCAAGGTCGCGCTCGTCAAGGTCGCGCTGCGCAACCGCGAGTCGCTCGGGACGCTGCGGGTCCGCGACGGCGTGTTCGTCCTCGAGACGATGCTGTGGCCCGACGAGGTGCGCGACCCGGACTTCGGGTTCCTCGACGACACCGTCGAGGTGCGGCCGCAGGAGCTCGCGATGGCCGGCTCGCTCATCGAGACGCTGTCGGGCGACTTCGACCCGACCCAGTACCGCGACACCTACCGCGAGGCGCTGCAGCAGGTCATCGAGGCAAAGATCGCCGGCGCCGACGTGGTGCAGCCGCAGGACGCGCAGCCCACGAGCGGCACGGTGGTCGACCTGATGGCGGCGCTGCGGGCCAGCGTCGAGGCCGCCAAGCGCGGCCGCAGCGAGGCGGCCGACGCCGGCGGGGCGACCGCGCAGCGTGAGCCCGAGACGCCGCGGGCGAGCACCGGCGCCGAGGACGCCCCGGTGCAGAAGCCACGGGCCAAGCGGTCGCGCAAGAAGACCGACGCGGACGGCGTGGTCGAGCCCGCGCCCGGGCCCACGCCCACGACCACCCCGGCGCGCCGCACGGGGCGCCGTGTGGCGGAGGACGCGCCGGCGCCGGCCGAGGCGCCGGCCGAGGCC
>JALYNK010000185.1 GCA_030773235.1 Actinomycetota bacterium
CCGTACCTCCGTGACACGTCGGTGTCGGAGATCATGGTCAACGGGCACGACGAGATCTACGAGCTCAGCGCCCACAGGTCGCCCAGCACCCGTCGCCGTCGCGGGTCGGCGCGGGCCGCGTCCAGCTGCGCCCGCAGCGACTCGACCGTCCCGCCGCTCACGCCGCCGCGGGCCGCGAGCAGGTGCAGCACGGTGTCCTCGAGCGCTCCGGCGCCGTCCGCGCGCGCCTGCTCGGCGACGAGCAGCACGCCGAGGTCGGACGGGACGGATTCGAACCCGCAGGCGTGCACGATCCGGGCGCCGGTGCGTTCGGCCTCGGCGGCGCACGCCGCGATGCTCTCGCGGACGAACAGCACCTCGCCGGTCAGATCGGCGTACGACGTGCCCGCGCTCGCGCAGGCCTGCACGAGCGGCAGGCCGAGCCGGGCGTACGGCCCGACGGTCGTCGCCACCACCCGCGTGCGGCGGGCCAGCGCGGCGAGCGCCGGTCCGTCGGAGCTGTCGACGACGATGAGCGGCCAGTCGGCGGCGCGCGGCCCGAGCGCGGCGCGCACCGCCGCGAGGCGCTGGGCCGAGCGCCCGGACAGGCCGATCCGCACGCCGGGCGGCGCGGCGGCCGCAAGGTGCTCGGCGGTCAGCCGGCCGACGAAGCCGGACGCGCCGTGCAGGACGAGGTCGAGCTCGCGATCAGGAGCCATCACCGGCCATGCTGTCAGCCGACGGTGGTCTCAGGCGGGGAGGGGCAGCATCCGCGCGTCCGCGTACCGCACCGCGGCGGCGATGAAGCCGCGGAACAGCGGGTGCGCCCGCGTCGGCCGCGACCGGAACTCCGGGTGCGCCTGCGTGCCGACGAAGAAGGGGTGCACCTCGCGGGGCAGCTCGGCGATCTCCACGAGGTGGCCGTCCAGCGAGGTGCCGGAGAAGACCAGCCCGGCCGCCTCGAGCGCCGGGCGGTAGGCGTTGTTGACCTCGTAGCGGTGCCGGTGCCGCTCGGTCGCCGTTCCGCCGGCGTACACCTCCGCGGCGAGCGATCCGGGGCGCAGCGCGGTCTGCCACAGGCCGAGGCGC
This sequence comes from Actinomycetota bacterium, assembly GCA_030773235.1. Taxonomy (GTDB): domain Bacteria; phylum Actinomycetota; class Actinomycetes; order Mycobacteriales; family SCTD01; genus JALYNK01. The sequence continues at coordinate 1,069 of JALYNK010000185.1, forward strand.
ATCGTGCCGCCCATGTCGCGCTCGCCCGCGATGACGTCCTCCTGGTCGGCCATGGTCGCGATGACCGGGTCCGGCGTCGTCGGGTCGAACTCGGCGCTGTCCGCCTTGACCACGCCGGCGAGGTTGCGGGCGACCTCGATGACCATGCACTGCAGGCCCAGGCAGAGCCCTAGCACCGGGATGGCGTTCTCGCGGGCGTACGTGACGGCCGCGACCTTGCCCTCGATCCCGCGCACCCCGAAGCCGCCCGGGACGAGCACCCCGTCGACCCCGTCGAGCGCAGTGGCCGCACCCGCCGGGGTCTCGCAGTCGGCGCTCGGGACCCAGCGGATGTGCACCTTCGCGTCGTTGGCGAACCCACCGGCGCGCAGCGCCTCGCTCACCGACAGGTAGGCGTCCGGCAGGTCCACGTACTTGCCGACCAGCGCGACGGTCACCTCCTTGGCGGGGCGGTGCACCCGCTGCAGCAGTCGGTCCCAGTCGGTCCAGTCGACGTCGCGGAACGGCAGCCCGAGCCGCTGCACGACGTAGGCGTCCAGCCCTTCGCCGTGCAGCACCTTGGGGATGTCGTAGATCGAGGGCGCGTCGACGGTGCTGACCACGGCCTCCTGGTCGACGTCGCACATGTTGGCGATCTTGCGCTTGATGCCTTCGCTGATCGGCCGGTCGGAGCGGCAGACGATCGCGTCGGGCGTGATGCCGATCGCGCGCAGCGACTGCACCGAGTGCTGCGTGGGCTTGGTCTTGAGCTCGCCGCTCGGACCGATGTACGGGATGAGGCTGACGTGGAGGAAGAAGCAGCGGTCGCGCCCGACCTCCTGGCGCACCTGCCGGGCCGCCTCGAGGAACGGCAGCGACTCGATGTCGCCGACGGTGCCGCCGACCTCGGTGATGACGACGTCGACGTCGGCGCCCGACAGCCCGAGGATGCGCGCCTTGATCTCGTCGGTGATGTGCGGGATGACCTGGACGGTGTCGCCGAGGTACTCGCCGCGCCGCTCCTTGGCGATCACCGCCGAGTAGACCTGGCCGGTGGTGACGTTCGCGCTGCCGTGCAGGTCCTCGTCGAGGAACCGCTCGTAGTGCCCGACGTCGAGGTCGGTCTCGGCGCCGTCGTCGGTGACGAACACTTCGCCGTGCTGGAACGGGTTCATCGTCCCGGGGTCGACGTTGAGGTACGGGTCGAGCTTCTGCATCGTCACCCGCAGGCCGCGCGCCTTCAGCAGCCGACCGAGCGAGGAGGCGGTGAGGCCCTTGCCGAGCGAGGAGGCCACGCCGCCGGTGACGAACAGGTGGCAGGTCCCGGTCCTCGCGCGCGCCACGGGGGCCTCCGTCCCAGCGGGACGCACGCCCGCTGCACGGAACGCCATGCTAACCGTGAGGCGGGTCCCCGGGCCGTTGCGGCACGCCCGCGACGACCGCGACGGTGGCGGGCAGGACGACGGCCAGCGCCAGTGCGGGCACCGCCGCGCCGCTGTCGTTGACGGCGAAGCCGATCCCGCCGGCGACCCCGACCGCGGTGAGCGCGGACCGGTACGCCGGCACCTGCGCGAACGCGCGGCGCAGCGGAGCAGGCGGACGCCGCACGGCCAGCACCGCGGCCGCGACGGCCAGGGGCAGCAGGGCCGTGACCGGGTTCGCGAACAGCAGCGCGAGCACGGCCGTCGCCTTGCGCTGCAGCACCTCGCCCGCGGTGCCGTCGGCGACCTGCTGCGCGAACCGGCCGAGGTGGGAGCGCTGCGCCGCCGGGCGGGCCAGGTCGAACACCGCGAACGCGCTGACGAGCCCGGCGGCGGCGAGCCCGGCGAGCGCCAGCCGCGCCGGGGACAGCCGGGCGCCGGTGAGGCGCAGCCCGAGCACGACGTACGCCGGCAGCAGGGCCAGGACGCCACCGACGTCGCTGCCCCACTGCGGTGCGCCGGCGACGGCGACGAACAGCACGCCGGCCAGGGCGACGAGTCCGGCCGTCTGCCGGCGCGACCGGCCGGCGGCGAGCGACGCGGTGGCGAGCAGCGCAGCGGCCGCGTACACCCCGAAGGCGACGTTGCCGAGCCCGGAGAACCGCCCGGCGACGAGCGGGGAGTAGCCGGCGGGGCTCGCCATCTGCAGGTGCGAGCCGGTGACGAGGTCGGCGACGAGCAGCCCGGCGACGAGCAGGCAGGCGAGCCCGACGGCCGACCGCCGGCGGACGAGCAGGGCGGCGGTCGGGACGGCGAGCGCGGCCGCGACCCCGCCGAGCGCGAGCAGCGGCAGCGGGGCCCGCCACCAGGGCACCAGCATGGCGGCGTACGACGCGCCGAGGGCGAGCACCCCGGCCAGCCCGACGAGGCGGACGGCAGCCGGCCGGCGCCGGACGAGCACCAGGGCGCCGACCTGGACGGCGGCGAGCGCGACGAAGAACGGCACAGTGATGCGCTTGCCGGCGACCGCCTGCCGGTCGAGGTCGGCGAGGGCCGCGACGCCCGGCGCGGAGCCCGCGACCGTCCAGGGCTGGCCGTCCATCTCCGGCGGCACGGGCCGGCCGAGGGCGGCGAGCACGGTGGGGGCGACGTCCACGAGCTGGACGTACGGCGCCTGCCGCGTGCTGGCCGACCGCAGCGCGCCGGACGGCCACCGCGGCCCGGTCGCCAGCGCCACGTGCAGGTGCGCCGTGTCGTCGCCGGGTCCCTCAGACAGCCCGACGACGAGGAGGTCGGTGTCCGGCGGGAGCCGGGCGAGCACGTCGGCGACGACGGCGTCGACCGCCCGGGCGCCGGCGGGACGGTCGGGACCCGCGACCTGGCCCGCGTCGACCACGTGCACGGGCGCCGCCGGCAGCGTGCGGCCGCCGGTGGCGAGGAGCGCTCCGGGGCCGGTCGCTGTGACTCCACCGCCCAGCGCGCTCGCGAGCGCGGCGAGGCGCGCGCCGTCGCGGGAGCGGATGTTGCGCTCGGGGTCGGCAGCGTCGACGCGGACCGCGCTCCCGCACGGCTCCCGCTCCGCACTGAACGCCTGGGCGCGGGCGCCGGCGCCCAGGGTCAGCCAGCCGTCCGCGGGGCAGCTGGCGTCGGGCAGCGCCTTGACGGACAGCACGCCCACGGCGCCCGTCCCGGCGACCCGCTGCAGCGCAGGCGTGTGCGGGCCGACGTCGTCCCAGCGCAGGCCGGCGGCGCCGACGACGACCACCCGGGGCG
>JALYNK010000186.1 GCA_030773235.1 Actinomycetota bacterium
GGCCGGACGAGTGCCGCCGGCCCGGCAGGCCGGACGAGTGCCGCCGTTCCCACGCCGGCGAGCCGAGCGCGCACCCGGTCGCCCCGCGGCTCCAGCAGGACGCTCTGGGCGGTCAGCGCTCCGTGCAGCACGCCGGCCGCGTGCGCGGCCGCCAGCCCCATCGCGACCTGCCCGCCGAGCCGGCAGGCGAGCCCGGGCTCGAGCGGTCCGTGCTCGAGCAGGTGCGTGCGCAGGTCGTCGCCCGCGACGTCCGGACTGACCAGCGCTGCGCGGCCCGCGTCGAGCACGACGTCGTGCACGGGCACGAGCCGGGGCGAATCCAGCTCGAGCAGCCGCCGCGCGCCCGCGAGGACCTCGACGACCTCGTCCTCGGCCGCCTGCGCCAGGTCGCCGCGCAGCACGGTGACGACGTGCCGCGACCCGTCGCGGTCCCGTACGGCCCGGTGCACGCGGCCAGCGGGCGGACGGGGCAGCCGGGCGACGAGCCGGTACTCGCCGAGCCGGCCGTCGTCGACCTCGAGCGCCATCCCGCCCCCACCCGCTGCTGTCACGCGTGTGCAGAGGGTAAACAACCGGGCGGCGACACCGCCACGGTCGGGCCGCGACGTGATCGACCGGTCAGAGCAGGAAGCGGAAGGCGGGGCTGTCCGGCTCGATGCGCTCGATGCGCGGCGGCGCGGTCGCCATGCGCGCGAGCAGCCCCTCGAGGTCCTCGGCGCGGCTCAGCTCGATGCCCACCAGCGCGGGCCCCGTCTCGCGGTTGTTGCGCTTGACGTACTCGAACAGCGTGATGTCGTCGTCCGGCCCGAGGACCTCGTCGAGGAAGCGGCGCAGCGCACCCGGCTCCTGCGGGAAGTCGACGAGGAAGTAGTGCTTGCGCCCCTCGTGCACCAGCGCGCGCTCGACGATCTCCGAGTAACGGCTGACGTCGTTGTTGCCGCCGGACAGGACGGCGACGACGACCTCGCCGGGCTGCACCTGCACGACGTCGCCCAGCGCGGCGGGGGCGAGGGCTCCGGCGGGCTCCGCGATGATCCCGTCGGACTGGTACAGGTCGAGCATCTCCGTGCACACCCGGCCCTCGGCGACGGCGGTCACCTCGACCCCGGCGTCGCGGACGAGGGGGAACGTGACCTCGCCCACCCGGCGCACCGCCGCGCCGTCCACGAAGCTGTCGACGGTCTCGAGCGCGACGGGCCCGCCGGCCGCGAGCGCTGCCGCCATCGACGCCGCGCCGGCCGGCTCGACGCCGACGACCCGCACGTCCGGGTGCCGCTCGCGCAGCCAGGTGGCGATGCCGGCCGCGAGTCCACCGCCTCCGATCGGGACGACGACGACGTCGGGCGCCCGTCCGAGCTGCTCCACGACCTCGCAGACCACGCTGCCCTGGCCCGCGACCGTGCGCGGGTCGTCGAAGGCCGGGACCAGCACCGCGCCGGTGCCCTCGACGTCCGCGCAGGCCGCGTCGGAGGCGTCGTCGTACGTGTCGCCGACGACGCGGACCTCGACGAGGTCGCCGCCGAGGGTGGCGATGCGCTGCCGCTTCTGCCGGGGCGTGGTGCGCGGGAGGTAGACGCGGCCGGGCACGTCGAGCGCGCGGCAGGCGAAGGCGAGGCCCTGCGCGTGGTTGCCGGCGCTGGCGCAGACGACGCCGTGCTCGCGAGCCCGCTGCTCCAGGCCGACGACGAGGTTGTACGCGCCGCGCAGCTTGTACGAGCGCACCGCCTGCAGGTCCTCGCGCTTGAGCCAGACCGACGCCCCCGTGCGGGCCGACAGGCGTGGGCTGAGCTCGAGCGGCGTGCGCACGACCACTCCCGCGAGACGGGCCGCTGCCGCCTCGACGTCCGCCGCGCTGACCGACTCCACGTCCACCCTTCCGCTGGTCCCGCTCCATCATGGCGGCCCGCCCGCGCGGCGACCGCGTCCCGGCCCGGGCGCCCTTCGCCATGACCGGTGTCACGGCCGCACCCGGGGCGCTCCGCCCGCCGGGCGGGCAGAGAGAGGGCATGAGCGACACCTCGACGCGCCTGGCCCGCCTGCACGAGCAGTACGTCTGGCGCGTCAACGCCGCTGTGGGCAGCGACATGAGCAACGACGACGTGAGCCGGCTGCTGGACGAGTACGCCGAGAGCGCGGTGCGGCTCCTGATCGAGGAGCCGGCCGCCGCCTGAGGGAGCCAGCCGTGCCCGTCCGGCCGGTGATCCCGGGCCACCGAGGCACGCGAGTGGCACGCGCAGCGCTCGTGGCCTACCTGCTGGTGCCGGCGCTGCTGACCCTGGGGCTGACCCCCGTCGCGGAGCTGCAGACGTTCACGGCGACGCTGCAGCGGGTGGCGGCGGTGCTCACCAGCGGACGTGCTGATGTCTCGGTCCGTGAGGCCGAGGCTCTCGCCAACCTCGTCTTGTTCCTGCCGCTGGGCCTGCTCCTCGCGCTGTCGTGGCCGCGGGCGTACCTCTCGCTCCTGCTCGTCGTCGCAGGTGCGGGCAGCCTCGCCGTCGAGCTCACGCAGTACGCCGTGCTGCCCGACCGGGTGCCCGCGCTGCTGGACGTCGCATGAACACCGCGGGTGCGGCCGCAGGCCTCGTCATGGGCAGCGACGGCCGGCGCCTGCTGCGGCGGGACCGGCCCGGGTCCTGAGGCGGCGGCCGGGCCGGCGGCGCCCCGATCGTCCCGCCACGTCGCACCGAGGTCTGTCCGGTGTCCTTGGTTGCGCGTAGCGTCACGGCGATGTGACCGACCGTCGCTAGGGAGTCCCGTGTCCGGACTGCGCCTCGCCGCTCTCGCCGCTACGACCGCTCTCGCCGTCGTCCTGCCGAGCGGCGCCTCGGCCGCACCGAAGGACCGCGAGCCGACCGGGCGCACGCCGTACGTGGTGCACCTGCGCGACGGCGTCGACGCCCGGGGGGTCGCCCGGGCCGTCGAGGCGCAGACGACGCACGTGTACTCCGCGGCCCTGAGCGGGTTCGCGGCGCGGCTGACCGACGGGCAGGTGCGGCAGCTGCGGGGCCGCGGCGACGTGCTGACCGTCGAGGCGGACGCCGTCTTCCGCGCCGTCACGACGCAGACGTCCCCGCCGTGGGGACTCGACCGGGTCGACCAGCGGTCGGGCACCCTCGACAGCCGGTACACCTACGGGGCCACCGGCGCCGGCGTCACCGCGTACGTCATCGACACCGGGATCGCCACGACGCACGCGCAGTTCGGCGGCCGGGCGGCGAACGTCTACGACGCGTTCGGCGGCAACGGGCAGGACTGCAACGGGCACGGCACGCACGTCGCCGGGACGATCGGCGCGAGCACGTACGGCGTCGCCAAGCAGGTCCGGCTGCGCGGCCTGCGCGTGCTGAGCTGCGCGGGCAGCGGTTCGACCAGCGGGATCCTCGCGGCGGTCGACTGGCTGCGGCGCAACGCCGCGCGCCCCGCGGTGGCCAACATGTCGCTCGGCGGCGGCTACTCGTCCAGCCTCAACGCCGGCGTGCGCAACCTCAACGACTCGGGCGTGTTCGTGTCCCTCGCCGCCGGCAACGAGAACCGGGACGCCTGCACGACCTCCCCGGCGAGCGCCTCGGGGACCCTGGCGGTCGCCGCGTCTGACCGCGCGGGTCAGCGCGCGTCGTTCTCGAACTTCGGGTCCTGCGTCGACCTGTACGCGGCCGGTGTCGGTGTCACGTCGACCTGGCTGAGCGGCGGGACGCGCAGCATCAGCGGCACGTCGATGGCCGCTCCGCACGCCGCGGGTGTTGCCGCGCTGTACAAGTCGGCGCGCGGCGACGTGACGAGCTCGTCGCTGCTCACCTGGCTCACCGGCGCCGCCACGACCGGCGCGGTGGCCGGCAACCCGAGCGGCACGCCGAACCGGCTGCTCTACAAGAGCACCCTGTAGCCCCGCTCCCGCGCGTCGAGGACCCCGTCCCGCTGGTCGAAGTGGCCCTGATGGGCCATGAGGCACTCGGGTCGGCCTGGCGAGTGACAGCACGTCGCAGCCGAGCTCGAGCCTGCGACGGATGCCACCGTCGCACACCTCGGGAGCTGACTCGTGTTGGACCGGCGTTCTCTTCTGCGCGGCGGAGTGGTCGCCGCGGGCGCACTCGGGTTCGGCGGACGGCTGTGGGGCGATGCGTTCGCTGCTCCGCCGGTCGCCGCGCAGCCGGGGCCCTCGCCGTACGGCCCCCTGCAGCCTGCCGACGCGAACGGTGTGCTGCTCCCGGCAGGCTTCCGCAGCCGCGT
>JALYNK010000187.1 GCA_030773235.1 Actinomycetota bacterium
GTCCAGCGGCACGCCGGACAGGCACACCTGCCCGCGGGTCGGGTCCATCAGCCGGGTGAGCAGCTTGGCGATCGTCGTCTTGCCGCTGCCCGTCTCGCCGACGACCGCCACCCGGGTGCGGGGCGCCAGCGCCAGGGACACGTCGTGCAGCACCTCCGGGCCGCCCGGATAGGCGTACGAGACGCCGGTGAACTCCACCCCCACGGGGCCGGGGGGCAGGTCGACGCCGTCCGGCCCCGGGTCGGCGACGTCGGTCGGCGTGTCGAGCACCCCGAGCACGCGGCGGAGACCGGCCACGGCGTTCTGCGCCTCGTTGAGCACCTCGGTGGCGACCTGCACGGGCTGCACGAAGAGCGTGACGAGGAAGAGGAACCCGACGAGCTGTCCCGCGGTGATCCCGCCACCGGCGCCGAGCAGCACGCCGACCACCACCACGGCGCCGGTGGCCACCGCGGCCGTGAGCTCGCCGGCGGAGAAGGTGAGCGCGGCGATGGTCTGCGCGCGGGTCTGCGCCCCGCGGGTGCGGTCGACCGCGCCGTCGACGCGCGCCGCGGTGCGCGCCTGCACGCCGTGCGCGCGGATGACGGGGGCGCCGACGACGGACTCCGCGACGGCGCCGAGCAGCTCGCCGAAGCGCTCGCGCACCCGGCCGTACGCGACCTGCAGGCGGCGGGCGAAGTACCGGACGGCGAGGAACAGCGGCAGGAAGCACGCGTACACCACCAGCGTGAGCTGCCACGACCACACCAGCATGAGCGCGGTGGCGAGCAGCATCTGCGCGGACGACACGACGAGCAGCAGGCCGCCCCACTGCATGAACGTGCTGATCGTGTCGACGTCGCCGGTGACCCGGCTGACCAGCGACCCGCGGCGCTCGGCGGCCTGGTGCAGGACGGACAGGTCGTGCACCTGCCGGAACGCGCGGACCCGCAGAGCGGCGAGGCCGTTCTCGGTGGTGCGGTAGAGCCGCACGTTCATCCGGTAGTTGGCGACCGCGGTGACGATCACGGCGAGCGCGGCCAGCAGCACCGCGCGGCGCACCAGCGGGACGTCGGGCGCCGGCCCGGACAGCCCCTTGTCGATCGTCTGCTGCACCGCGATGGGGACGACGACCCGGCCGGCAGTGGCCGCGAGCGCGAGCAGCAGCGTGGCGAGCAGCCCCTCGCGGAACTCCGGAGCCAGCCGGAGCCCGTGCAGCAGGGTGGCGACCGCGCCGCGCTCGGGACGCCCGCGCTCGAACCCGGTCACCGTCACGGCGGTCACGCGCCCACCGCCGCCGCCTCGTCGGTGCGGACGTCCGCCTCTGCGCGGGCGTACGCGGTCACGAGCTCGCGGTAACCCGGTGAGCGGGTCAGCAGCTGCTCGTGCGTGCCGGTCGCGGTGACCCGCCCGCCGTCGAGGAACACCACCCGGTCGGCGAGGGCGATCGTCGCGCGGCGGTACGCCACGACGACGACGGTGCCGCCGGTGTCGCGCAGCCCGGCGAGGATGCGCTGCTCGACGCTCGGGTCGACCGCGCTGGTGGCGTCGTCGAGCACGAGCAGCCGCGGGCGTCGCACCACGGCGCGGGCCAGCGCGAGGCGCTGCCGCTGCCCGCCGGACAGCGATGCGCCGCGCTCGCCGACGAGGGTGTCGAGCCCGGAGGGCAGCGCGGCGACGAAGCCGTCGGCCTGCGCGACCCGCAGCGCCGCCCACACCTGCTCGTCCGGCACGGGCTCGCCGAGGGTGACGTTGCCGCGCACGGTGTCGTCGAAGAGGAAGGCCGACTGCGGCACCAGCGCCGCGACCTCCGGGAGCGCGCCCGGAGCGAGCTCGCGCACGTCGACGCCGTCGTACGCGACGCCGCCGGCGTCGGGATCGACCAGCCGGACGAGGAGTGCGGCGACGGTGCTCTTGCCCGCGCCGGTGGGGCCGACCAGCGCCACCGTGCCCCCCGCAGGCACGTCGAACGCGACGCCGGACAGGACCTCGGTGGGGCCGTGGGCGAAGGACACGTCGCGCACCTGCACCTGCGTGGGCCCGCCCTCGGGCGGGAGCCGGCGTTCGCCGTGCTCCTGCCGTCCCTCGGCGGTGAGCACGCGCTGCACGCGCTCCCAGCCGACGACGGACTTGGGCATCTCGTTGAGGACCCACCCGATCGCGCGCACCGGGAACGCCAGCAGCGTGAAGAGGTACGCGACGCGCACCAGCTCACCGGCGCTGAGGTCGCCGCTGCCGACCCGCACGGTGCCGGCGAACAGCACCACGAGCACGCCGAGGACCGGCAGAGCCTCCATGAGCGGGTCGAACAGGCCGCGCACGCGGCCGACGGCCACGAGCGTGTCGCGCAGCTCGTGCGCCTTGTCGCGGAACCGCTCGGTCTCGTCCGCCTCGCGGCCGAGCGTCTTGACGACCAGCGCACCGTCGAAGCTCTCGTGCGCGATCCCGCTGACCTCACCGCGCAGCTGCTGCGCCCGGGTCATAAGCGGCGACATGCGGCGGCTGTAGACGACGGTGAGGCCGGCGATCGCCGGGAACACGACCGAGCCGACGAGCGCGAGCACGGGGTCGGTGACGACGAGCAGGCCGAGCGTCACGACGAGCATGACGATGACGCCGACCGCGAACGGGAACGGCGCGATGGGCGACCAGGTCGCCTCGACGTCGGAGTTGGCGTTGGACAGCAGCTCACCGGTGGAGTGCCGCTGGTGCCAGGAGAACGGCAGCTCGAGGTAGCGGCGGGTGACCCGCCGGCGGTAGGTCGCCTGCAGCCGGTACTGCATCAGCCCGGCCCCGAGGCGGCGGGCGACGATGCCCAGCACCTTGACGACGGCCACGGCCATGACGGCGAGGAACGCGACCCCGAGCGCCGCCCGCGACGCCTGCCCGCGCTCGATCGACGGCACGATGACGCGGTCGGCGATGGCGCCGAAGACGTACGCCTGCGCGATGGTCGTCAGCGCGAACAGCAGGCTGCCGACGGCGGACACCGCGAAGACTCGAGGCTCCTCGCGCACGGCGACGCCGAGCACGCGCAGGCCTCGGCGCACGACGCCCGGAGCGAGCGGGGCGGGGGCGCGGGTCACGGTCCTCCGGACGTCGGTCCGGGATCGCCGGACGTGCGAGATCTGCCTGCAGGGCAGCGCACCCCGCGTGCCGGGGATTCCCGGCGTGCCGCGGCCGGACCCGGCGGGTCAGCGCACCGGGTGGCCTGCCGAGCGCAGGGCGTCCTTGACCTCCCCGATCCGCAGGACGCCGAAGTGGAAGACGCTCGCGGCGAGGACGGCGTCCGCGCCCGCGTCGACCGCGGGGGCGAAGTCCTCGAGGCGCCCTGCGCCACCGCTGGCGATCACCGGGACGCGGACCGCGGCGCGCACGGCGGACAGCATCTCGACGTCGAAGCCGCGCCGCGTGCCGTCGGCGTCCATCGAGTTGAGCAGCACCTCGCCCACGCCGAGCTCCTCGCCGCGGGCCGCCCACTCGACCGCGTCGACCCCCGTGCCGCGGCGGCCGCCGTGCGTCGTCACCTCGTAGCCGCTGGGCGTCCCGGGTGCCCGGCGGGCGTCGACGGAGAGCACGAGCACCTGGCTGCCGAACCGACGGGCGATCTCGCCGAGCAGCTCGGGCCGGGCGATCGCCGCGGTGTTCACCCCGACCTTGTCCGCGCCGGCGCGCAGCAGCCGGTCGACGTCGTCTGCGCTGCGCACCCCACCGCCCACCGTGAGCGGGATGAACACCTGCTCGGCGGTGCGCCGGACCACGTCGTACGTCGTCTCACGGCTGCCGCTGCTCGCGGTGATGTCGAGGAACACGAGCTCGTCGGCGCCCTCGGCGTCGTACACCCGGGCCATCTCCACCGGGTCGCCGGCGTCGACGAGGTCGCGGAAGTTGACGCCTTTGACCACCCGCCCGGCGTCCACGTCGAGGCAGGGGACGACGCGGACCGCTCGAGGCACGGCGCGGCACGCTACCGAGCGGCGACCGGTCGGCCGGGTCGTGGCGCGCGGCGCCGGGTAGGGCCCGACACCCACCGACCCACAGGAGGACCCCGTGCAGTTCGACAAGAACCAGGTGCTGGAGCTGATGCGCAACCAGGGCCAGCACGACCAGGCCACCCAGGCCGACCAGGAGCTGCCCCCGCAGGTCGACACGGAGCAGCACGGTGATCTGCTGCAGAAGTTCGGGCTCAACCCCATGGACCTCGTCGCCAAGCTGACCGGCGGCGGCGGCGGCGG
>JALYNK010000188.1 GCA_030773235.1 Actinomycetota bacterium
GGCGTAGCCGGCGACGTCGACCTCGACGCGGACCCAGCCCCGGCGCCGCCACAGCAGCGGCTCGGTGATGCGGACCGTCTGCACCCGACCGGGCGGGATCGTCTGCGCGCGGGTCTCGAGCAGCCCGTGGCGCAGCCGCAGCCCGTCCGCGGACTCCGCCACGGTGAACCCGTACTCCGCGAGCAGGCGGCGCACGACCATGCCGCCGGTGCCGAGGACGAGCGGGACGAGGCCGACGACGAGGCCGGGCACGAGCTGCGGTTCCACGAGCAGCAGCCCGACGACCGCGAGCACCAGCACCCCGAGAACGACGACCGGTGCGCCGAGCAGGACCGAGACGACCAGCGCCTGCGTAGGCACCTGCACGAGCAGCTGCTCCGGCGGCTCGGCGGCGTCGGGCGCGGACGCCTCGGCCCGCTCGCCGGCGGCGAGGGCCAGCAGCTGCAGGCGCAGTCGCTGCGCGTCGGCCTCCGGCAGGTACGCCAGCGGGGCCTCCGTGCTGCCGCCGCCGACGACCTCGAGACGCAGCTCGGCGAGGCCGAGGGCGCGGGCGAGCAGCGGCCGGACGACATCGACGCTCTGCAGCCGGGCGAGCGGCACCCGCCGGTTGCGCCGCTGCAGGACGCCGCTGTCGACCTGCAGCTCCGCGTCGGTGACGCGGTAGCGGGTCGCCCGCCACGACAGCCAGCCGAGCAGCAGGGTGACGGGGAGCGCGACGGCGAGGGCGCCGAGCAGCAGGCGCGGGTCGGGCTGGCGCAGCCCCTGCTGGGTGAGCACGGCGATCACGACGAGCAGGAAGCGGCCGCTGCGCAGCAGCGGGGTGAGCGGCGACAGCCGGGCCCACCCGGCGTCGGGCGTCCCGACCGCGGGGACCGTGCCGGCCTCGACCGTCACGCGCGCTCCGGCCGCATGCTCAGATCCCGGCCGAGCGGGCCTCGCCGAGCGCGGCGAGCCGGTCGCGCAGCCGCGCGGCCTCGTCGCTGCGGACGCCCGGGATGCGCGCGTCGGTCGCCGCCGCCGCGGTGTGCAGGACGACGGTGGCGATCCCGAACCGGCGGTCGAGCGGCCCGGCCGTGACGTCGACGTACTGCATCCGGCCGTACGGCACGACGGTGGTGCGCCGGATGAGCACGCCGCGCCGCAGCAGCAGATCGTCCTCGCGCTCGGCGTAGCCCCAGGCGTGGAACCGCCGGGTGACGGTCTGCAGCGAGACGAGGAGCAGTACGGCAGCCGCGACGACCGCGGCGACCGCGGCGAGCGGCCGGTCGAGCACGACGAGGACGACGCCGGCGACCGCGCCGGTCAGCGTCCAGTCGAGCAGGGTGGTCAGCCGGCGCAGGCGCAGCAGGCCGGGGTCGAGGCCGCGCCACTGCGGCTCGGGCACGAGCGCCGGCGCACCGGTGCCGGCTGCCGGACCCGTCGTCGCCGCGAGGTCCGGCGCCGGGCCGGGTGCGGGCGACGACACGGACCGACAGTAACGAGGCGGGCGCGGTCCCGCCGGGCGACGAGCCGGGGAGGGCCCGGTGCGCGACCATGGACGCATGACGTGGTGGCGCGATCCGCGGGGCCGCAACCGGGCGCTCGTCGCAGCGTTCGCCGTGCTCGCGCTGATCGGGATGCTGCTCCCCGGCATCTTCAACCGTCTGCTCGCCGGCGACAGCCGGCAGCTCGTGGTGAGCCTGCAGCAGCCGGTGGCGCAGGCCGACCGCGAACGTGTCAGGCAGACCTGCGGGACCCTGCCCGGGGTCGAGGTCGTGCCCGACGACGTACGGCCGGAGCTCGCTCCGCGCTTCCCGCTGCGCTTCCGCATCAGCGGCAGCACGCAGGAGCAGGAGCGGGCGCTGCAGCGCTGCCTGGACGACTTCGGACCGCTCGTGCGCGGCGTGCAGAACGACCGCGACCGGAGCTGACGGGCCGGTGGGGTCCGGTCGCCGCGGCCGGAGCCCGGGTCGGTCCCTCAGGCCGCGTCGAGCCGGGCGAGCTCCTCGGGCTGCAGCACCAGGTCGGCCGCCGCCGCGGAGTCCCGGATCGACTCGGGGCGGCTCGCGCCCGGGATCGGGAGTACCGCGTCGGACTTGGCGAGCAGCCAGGCCAGGCAGACCTGCTGCGGCGAGACCCCGCGCTCGCGAGCCACCTCGCCGAACGCCGCGTGCCGCTCGCCGACAGCGCCGGCGCGGCCCATGCCGCCGAGCGGCGACCACGGGAGGAAGGCGACGCCCTCCCGGGTGCAGAGCTCGAGCTCCGGCTCGCTGGACCGGAACCGGGGGGACAGCTCGTTCTGCACCGCGGCGAGCGGCGTGATCCCCCGGGCCAGCTCGATCTGCGCGGGGTCGGCGTTGCTGATCCCGACGCGCAGCACCTTGCCCTCCCGCCGCAGCTCCTCGAGCGCGCCGACCGACTCCTCGTACGGCACGCGCGGGTCCGGCCGGTGGTACTGGTACAGCCCGATGGCCTCGACGCCCAGCGCGCGCAGCGACGCCTCGCACGCCCGGCGGAGGTGCTCCGGCGACCCGTCCAGCGCCCACGAGCCGTCCGGCGGCCGGGTGTGGCCGCCCTTGGTCGCGACGACCACGTGCGAGGTGTCGCCGCCGTAGGAGGCGAGGGCGCGCGCGACGAGCCGCTCGTTGTGCCCGACGTCGCCTGCGCCCAGGCAGTACGCGTCGGCGGTGTCGATGAGCGTGACGCCGGCGTCGAGCGCGGCGTGCACCGTGCGCACCGCCCTGTCCTCGTCCGGCCGGCCCTCGACCGACAGGGGCATGGCGCCGAGGCCGATGGCGCCGACGGTGGTGTCGGCGAGGCGTCGCTGCTGCACGGGGTCCTCCGGGGCGTGGGGCACGGACCCCGAGCCCTACCCGGCTGCGGCCGCCCGGGTCAGGTGCGCGTGACCTCGCCCGTCGCCGGGTCGTAGGTGAGCGCGCCGTGCTCGAAGCGCACCCGGCGCAGGGTCCGGGCGGGGTCCTCGGCCGCGACGTCGTGCTCGTCGGTGGTGGGGAACCCGAGCGAGCCGCTCTCGGCGCCGAGCCGCACGTACTCCGCAGCGATCGCCGCACCCGTCCAGTGCGCGTCCGTCGCGGAGCTCCACGAGATGCGCCCGCCGGCGAACTGCTGGCGGCGCCCGCCGTCGCCGGCGTCGGCCTCCGCGCCGATCGGGAAGCCGAGCTGGGCGCTCTCTGCACCGGTCTCCAGGTACAGCCGCCCGATCGCGCCGTAGGTCTCCCAGGCGCCCGTTGCGCTGCTCCACGAGATGCGGCCGTGCGCAAAGGGCTGCGCCGCGCCGCCGCTCAGGTCCGCCTCGGCGGCGACCGGGAACCCGAGCCGGCCGGTCTCGGCACCGACCGCGGCGTAGCGCCGGCCGATCGCGCCGCGCGTCTCCCAGGCACCGGTGTCGCTGCTCCAGGAGATCCGGCCGTGCGCGAAGCGCTGGGAGGAGCCGCCGGACGTCGCGCGCTCGCGGTCCAGCGGGAAGCCGAGAGGGCTGCTCTCGTACCCGAGCACGCGGTAACGCCCGCCGATCGCGCCGCGGGTCTCCCACGCGCCCGTCGCGCTGCTCCACGAGATCCGACCGGCCTGGTAGCGCTGCGCCCGGCCGCCGGCGGTCGCGAACTCGCCGTACACGGAGGCGCCGAGCACCGAGCCGTTCTCGCCGATCGCGATGTAGCGGCGGGTGATCGCCGTGTAGCGGGTCGGCAGGCGGTCGGAGTTGTGGTGAACCGTGCGGTTGTCGGTCAACGTCGTCGTCGAGCAGTTCTCGAACCGCCACGGCGGGGTGCACGACACCACCCGGCAGTGCACGCCGCCGACCTGGCGCACAGAGGTGTTGCACTGGCCGTACCGGAAGGCGTTCTCGCACACCCGGCGCTGGTCGCAGCTGGAGGACGGGCCGCACGTGCCGCGGCACGACCAGCAGTCGTCGTCGCAGATCCCGGCCCGGGCGCCCGCCGTCGTGCACTGCGAGCAGGTGGCGTTGCAGTCGATGATGTAGCGGGCCGAGCCGCCGCACAGCGGCGCGCCGTCGGCCTTCCACCAGCCCGCGGCGATCGAGCCGGGCGGGCAGGCGTTGATCCCGCGGTTGATCGTCGCGCAGAACACCGTCCAGCCCGAGGTGCACGACGCGCCGTCGCCGCAGACGGAGGCGTACGCCGTGCCGGGGCGCAGGACGTAGCCCTTGGGGTCGACGGCGAGCGCGCTGCCGACCAG
>JALYNK010000189.1 GCA_030773235.1 Actinomycetota bacterium
GCTCGAGCCGGTCCTCCAGCCGGGCCAGGCTGCCGCCGATGCCGCCGAGGAGCAGCGCGCCGAGCACCACGAGCAGCCCGCCGCCCGGCCCGACGGCGTCGGCGTACGCCCGCGAGCCGAGGCCCTCGGCGACGGTGAGCCCGCCGATCACCAGCGTGACGAGCCCGAGTGCGTCGGTCACCGTCGCGCGGGTCCGCTCGGGCAGCCGGCCGCGCAGCGCGACGCCGAGCCCGGACCCGACCAGCACCGCCGCCACGTTGAGCGCGGTGCCTGCTCCCCGGACCACCCGACCTCCCCCTCGTCACGGCACACATCGGGCGCTACCGTGCCCCGTCGAGGTCGGGGTACGGACAGAGAGGGCCCGCGACCGCTCGGCGCAGGGGCGCCGCGCTCCGAGCGCGTACCCCTGGCGCAACGCACTGCCGGCACCGGCGGTGCCGTCGTGCTCGGCGAGACCTGGGAGGGATGTGGCCCGGCCCGTGCTCCGCGTCCGGCCCGCGACGTCCGACGACCTGCCGGCGCTGGTGGCCTTCGGCGACGAGCTGCGCGACCGCCTGCTGCCGGCGACGGAGGGCTCGCGGGCCCGCGCGGCGGGGGCGTCCGCGCGCAACTCCCTGGAGCTGCGCTACGCCGACGCGCTGGCCGATCCGGACCGCCACCTCGTGGTCGTCGTCGACGCGAGCCCCGAGCGCCCGGAGCAGACCCTCGGCATGGCGCTGTTCACCGTCGGGCCGGCCAACGCGCTCGTCGACATGCCTGCCGTGCACATGAGCCACGCGGTCGTGCCCGACCGGTTCCGCCGGCGTGGAGCGGGGCGCGCGCTGGTCGCCGCCGCCGCCGCCTTCGCCGAGGAGCGGGGCGTCGACCAGCTGGTCGTGTCGGTCCACCCGGGCTCGCGCGAGGCCAACCGCTTCTTCGCCCGCCTCGGCTTCGTCCCCCTCGCCGTCCGCCGCGTCGCTCCGGTGGCCGCCGTCCGCCGCCGCCTCGCCACCGGCGAGGTGCGGGGCGACGACCACGTCGTGCGGCTGCGCCGCCGGCCGGTGCGGGTGCGGGGCACCTACGGGCTGCCGCTCGGACCGGCACCGGACACCGCCGAGAGCTGACCGCGCCGGTCGCGACGGCCCGCCGGCCGCCGGTCGGGGTGCTGGCCCGCTCCTAGACTCGGGGAGTGCCAGCGCCGCGGACCGCCCCCACGTCGTCGTCGAAGGGGTCGGTCCCGGCGGCCGTCGAGACCCGCCCGCGGCTGCTGCTGCTGGACGGCCACTCGCTCGCCTACCGCGCGTTCTTCGCGCTGCCCGTCGAGAACTTCAGCACCACCGACGGCCAGCCCACCAACGCCGTGTACGGGTTCACGGCGATGCTCATCAACGTCCTGCGCGACGAGCAGCCGACGCACCTGGCGGTGGCGTTCGACGAGGGCGGACCGACGTTCCGCCACGAGGCGTACGCCGAGTACAAGGCCACGCGCACGGAGAGCCCCACCGACTTCCGCGGCCAGGTCAGCCTGGTCAAGGAGGTGCTGGCGGCGCTGCGCGTCCCGATGGTGAGCAGGCCCGGGTACGAGGCCGACGACGTTCTCGCCACGCTCGCGAAGGCGGCGGAGGCCGAGGGCTGGGACGTGCTCATCGTGACCGGCGACCGCGACTCGTTCCAGCTCGTCAGCGACCGGGTGACGGTGCTCTACAACAGCCGCGGCGTGTCGGACATGCGGCGGATGACGCCCGAAGCGGTGCAGGACAAGTACGGCCTGACGCCCGAGCAGTACCCGGAGTTCGCCGCGCTGCGGGGCGACCCCAGCGACAACCTCCCCAACGTCCCGGGGCTCGGCGAGAAGACGGCCACCAAGCTCATCCAGCAGTACGGCGACGTCGCGTCGTTGATCGACCACGTCGACGAGGTCAAGGGCAAGATGGGCGCGGCGCTGCGCACCCACGCGGCCAGCGTCCTGCGCAACCGGCAGCTCACCGAGCTCGACCGGCAGGTGCCGCTCGAGGTCGAGCTGCACGACCTGCGCCTCGGTCAGTGGGACCGCGACGAGGTGCACAAGGTCTTCGACGCGCTGCAGTTCCGCGTCCTGCGCGAGCGGCTGTACGCCACGCTGTCCGCCGTCGAGCCCGAGGCCGACCAGGGCTTCGACGTCGCCGCGCGGGTCCTCGCGCCCGGTGAGCTCGCCGGCTTCCTCGCCGCGCTCCCCGCCGGGGTCCGCGTCGGCCTGCACGTCAGGGGCTGGTGGGGCCGGGGGACCGGCGACGCGACGGGGCTCGGCCTGGCCGCCCAGTCGCCGCCGGAGGGCGAGCCTCCGCGCGAGGACGACGCGGGACACGTC
This sequence comes from Actinomycetota bacterium, assembly GCA_030773235.1. GTDB lineage: Bacteria > Actinomycetota > Actinomycetes > Mycobacteriales > SCTD01 > JALYNK01. The sequence continues at coordinate 2,327 of JALYNK010000189.1, forward strand.
GACCTCACCGGCCTCACGCCGGACGACGAGGCGGCGCTCGGCGCCTGGCTGTGCGACGAGGCGCGGCCCAAGGCGATGCATGACGCCAAGGGCCCGCTGCTCGCGCTCGAGGCCCGCGGCTGGTCCGTCGCGGGGCTGACCAGCGACACGGCGCTCGCCGCGTACCTCGCCCTGCCGGGGCAGGGGACCTTCGACCTCGGCGACCTCGCGCTGCGCTACCTCCGCCGCGAGCTGCGCGCCGAGACCCCCGAGGACGGCCAGCTCACCCTCGACGGCGGCGACGAGGAGGCCGGCCCGGCGGACGCGGTCCTGCACGCCCGCGCCGTCGCCGACCTCGCCGTCGCGCTCGACGCCGACCTCGAGCGCCGCGGCGGTACCGCGCTGCTGCGCGACCTCGAGCTGCCCCTGGTGCGGGTGCTCGCCGACTGCGAGCGCACCGGGATCGCGGCCGACGTCGACCACCTCGTCGCCCTGGAGACCCGCCTGCGCGACCTCGTGAAGGCGGCGGCCGAGGCGGCGTACGAGAGCGTCGGCCACGAGTTCCACCTCGGCAGCCCGAAGCAGCTGCAGGCGCTGCTGTTCGACGAGCTCGGGCTGCCGAAGACCAAGAAGATCAAGACGGGCTGGACGACCGACGCGGACGCGCTGCAGAACCTCCTCGGCACCCACCCCGTCGTCGAGCGGCTGCTCCACCACCGCGAGATGACCCGGCTCCTCATGGTGGTGGAGAAGCAGCTGCTCCCGACCGTCGCCGACGACGGCCGCATCCACACCACCTTCAAGCAGATGGTCGCGGCGACCGGGCGGCTGTCCAGCGACAACCCGAACCTGCAGAACGTCCCGATCCGCACCGCGCAGGGCCGCGAGATCCGGCAGGGGTTCGTCGCCGGGCCCGAGCACGAGGCCCTCCTGACCGCGGACTACTCGCAGATCGAGATGCGGATCATGGCGCACCTGTCGGGGGACGACGGCCTCAAGGAGGCGTTCACGACCGGCGAGGACCTGCACAGCTTCGTCGCGTCACGCGCGTTCGGCGTGCCGGTGGACCAGGTCGACCCGGAGCTGCGCCGGCGGGTCAAGGCGATGAGCTACGGCCTGGCGTACGGCCTGTCGGCGTTCGGTCTCGCCGCGCAGCTGCGCATCTCGACGGACGAGGCCAAGGAGCAGATGACGGCGTACTTCGAGCGGTTCGGCGGCATCCGCGACTACCTGCGCGACGTCGTCGCCCAGGCCCGGCGCGACGGCTACACCTCGACCATCCTGGACCGCCGCCGCTACCTGCCCGACCTGCTCAGCGACAACGCGCAGCGCCGCGCGATGGCCGAGCGGATGGCGCTCAACGCGCCGATCCAGGGGAGCGCGGCGGACATCATCAAGCTGGCGATGCTCGGGGTGTCCCGCGCGCTGCGCGCCGACGGGCTCGCGTCCCGGCTGCTGCTGCAGGTGCACGACGAGCTGGTGCTGGAGGTGGCGCCCGGGGAGCGCGACGCGCTGGAGGCGCTGGTGCGGCGGGAGATGGGCGGGGCGTACCCGCTCGACGTGCCGCTCGAGGTCAGCGTGGGCGTCGGCCGCAACTGGGACGAGGCCGGCCACTAGCCCCGGCGCGCCCGGCCGGGACGAGCTCCCCGCCGCCCTACGCTCGAGCGCTCCCGACCTCCCGGAGGACCGCGTGCACCTCGACCCCGCTCCCGTGCTGCTGGACGGCGCCTGGCTCCCGGGGCCCGAGACGCTCCTGGACGTCGTCGACCCGCGCACCGACGAGGTGGTCGGCCGCGTGCCGCTGTGCGGCCCGGCGGAGGTCGAGGCGGCGCTGGGCGGCGCGGGCAAGGCGGCGCCGGGATGGGCGCGCAC
>JALYNK010000190.1 GCA_030773235.1 Actinomycetota bacterium
TCAGCCGGTGCTCTCGACCTGCCCGACTCCCGACGAGGCGCCGGCCTCGGTGCGGAGGGTGTCGCGCAGGACGAACTTTTGGATCTTCCCCGTGCCAGTCTTGGGCAGTGCGCCGAAGCGGATCCGGTGCGGCGCCTTGAACCGGGCGATCCGGCCGCGGACGTGCTCGATGAGCTCCTGCTCGGTCACGGACGCGCCCGGTCGCAGTGTCACGAACGCGGCGACCGTCTCGCCCCACTTCTCGTCCGGCGCCGCCACCACCGCGCTCTCCAGCACGGCGGGGTGCGTGTCCAGCGCCTGCTCCACCTCGATGGACGCGATGTTCTCGCCGCCGGAGATGATGACGTCCTTGGAGCGGTCGCGCAGCTCCACGTAGCTGTCCGGGTGCATGACCGCGACGTCGCCGGTGCGGAACCACCCCTCGTGCGTCGCCTGCGCGGTCGCCTCGTCGTCGCGGTAGTAGCCGATCATCACGTTGTTGCCACGCAGCAGGACCTCGCCGACGGTCCCGCCGTCGGCCGGCACGTCGTGCCCGTCGGCGCCCAGCACCCGCAGCGGGAGGCTGACGAGGTTGGCCACGCCCTGGCGCGCCTTGAGCCGGGCCTGCTCGGCCGGGTCGAGGTCGTCCCACTCCGGCTTCCACTCGCAGATCGCCGCGGGTCCGTACGTCTCCGTGAGGCCGTACAGGTGCGTGACCTCGAAGTTGAGCTCGGCCATGCGCGCCAGCAGCGCCGGCGAGGGCGGCGCGCCGCCGGTGGCCACCTGCACCGGCTGCTCGGCGGGCCCCGCGTCGGCCCACGGGCCGTTGGCGAGTCCCGCGAGCACCGTCGGTGCGGCGCACAGGTAGCTCACGCCCTCCTCGCGGACGGAGCGCCAGATGTGCTCCGGGTCGACCTTGCGCAGCGCGACGTGCACCCCGCCCGCGGCGGTGACCGCCCAGGGAAAGCACCAGCCGTTGCAGTGGAACATCGGCAGCGTCCACAGGTAGACCGACCGCGTTCCGAGCCCGGCCTGCGCGGCCATGGCGAGCGCCTGCAGGTACGCGCCGCGGTGGGAGTACATGACGCCCTTGGGGCGGCCCGTCGTACCGCTCGTGTAGTTGAGCGAGAGCAGCCCCAGCTCGTCCGGCACCGGCACCCGGTGCGGCTCGGCCCCGGACAGCAGCGCCTCGTACTCGTCGTCCGGACCGCCCGACACGACGAGCCGCAGGCCCGGGCCGACCGCCTCGGCGACTCGGCGGCCGACCTCGGCGAGGTCGGTGTCGACGACGAGGACCTTCGAGCCGGCGTGCTCGACGATGTACGCCAGCTCCGCCGCGCTGAGCCGGGTGTTGAGGGCGTTGAGCACCGCGCCGGCGTACGGCACGCCGTAGTGGGCCTCCAGCGCGACGCCGGTGTTGGGGGCGAGCACGGAGACCCGGTCGCCCGGCTCCACGCCGAGCCCGGCCAGCGCGCCGGCCAACCGCTCGCTCCGGTCGGCGAGCTCCTCGTACGTCCGGCGCACGTCGCCGTCGACCAGGGCCGTGCGCGTGCGGTGGACCACCCGCGCGCGGTCGAGGAACGCGGTGGGCGTGAGCGGGACGGGACCGAACGGCGAGCCGGGCACGGCAGGTCCTCTCAGCGGACGGGTCGGCACCCGCGGTTCTGACGCACTCACGGCCTCAGCGGCTGGTCGACGCACCGCACGCGGTGACCGCAGCGGCGCAGGCCTGCTCGTCCTGCTCGCCGGTGCCGCCGCTGCCGCCGATCGCGCCGAGCAGCACCCCCTCGCGGTACACCGGCACGGCGCCGGTCTGCGGCGTGTACTGCCCGTGCGTCATCGTCGTGAGCGCGCTGGCGAAGTTCGGCATCGGCCCCATCTTCTCCTTCTGCGCCGCGCTCGGCGCGCCGTACGCCGCGGCCGTCCAGGCCTTGCCCTGCGCGACGGTCGCGCTGATCCACGGCGCCCGGTCCATGCGGACGAGCGCGAGCAGGTGGCCCGCCGGGTCCATGACCGCGAACGACATCGGCACGCCGATGCGGTCGGCCTCCTCGCGGGCGGCCGCGCACAGCGCCAGGGCTTCGTCGAGTGTCAGCACCCGGGCATCCTGCCCCGCCCGTCCGACCGGGCTACGGCGCGGGGTCCCCGCCCGCCTGCCGGGCGTCCGCGTCGGCGTCGGCCGCGCCGACGGGCACGTCCTCCGTCTGGCCCCCCGCGTCCACCAGGTCACTCGGCATGCCGGCGCGCTCGACGTCGGCCGGACCCCGGTCCTCGGGACCGGTGGAGTCGTCTGTCGGTGTCGTCATGGCGCTCCCCTCGTGCCGCGGCCACCCCGCGACCGTCCGCCCTACTCTGCGCCCGTGCTGGAGCTGTCCGAGGCGGAGGGTCGGGTGCTCGGGTGCCTCGTCGAGAAGGAGCGCACGACCCCGCAGGGCTACCCGCTGACCGACGCCGCCCTGGTGACCGCCTGCAACCAGACGACCGGTCGGGACCCCGTGGTGCAGTACGACACGGCGACCGTCCGGCTGGCGGTGCGCAGCCTGCGGGAGCGCGGGCTGCTGCGGACGGTGCACCGCAGCGGCGAGCGCACCGACAAGCACCGGCACGAGCTCGAGCAGGCCCTCGGCCTCGACCCGGCGCAGACCGCGCTGCTCGCCGTGCTGCTGCTCCGCGGTCCGCAGACGGTGGGCGAGCTGCGCGCCCGGTCGGAGCGCCTGCACCCGGTGACGGCCGCGGAGGTGGAGGCAGCGCTCGAGGCGCTCGCCGGCCGCGACGAGCCGCTGGTCGCGCGGCTGGACCGGCAGCCGGGGCGCAAGGAGCACCGGTACGCGCAGCTGCTCGTCCCGGACCTGGAGCGCCCTGCCGGCACCGGGCAGGCAGTGCCGGGCGGACCGGAGCACGGGCCGCCGCCCGCGCCGGCCGTCGGGTCCGCAGCGTCCGCCCCGGCCCGCGAGGACCCGGGCCCTCAGATGGCGGAACTGCGGGCAGACGTCGCGGCGCTGGCCGCCGAGGTGGCCGCGCTGCGCGCCGAGGTGGGCAGGCTCGGGGCGGAGCGCGCGCAGGCCAGCACGGGGGCTCGACCCGACCCGGTCACCGGTGCCGACGCCAGCAGCACCCGACCCGCATCCCGGGAGGCGCACTAGCGTCCGTGTCGGGACGCGTGCGCACGGCACGGGGACGGCGGACGGGAGCCCGGTGGACCTGCAGCAGGCTGGAGCGCTGGCCGCCGCGGGCCTGGTCGCCGGAACGGTCAACACGATCGCCGGCGCCGGCTCGCTGCTGACCTTCCCCGCGCTGCTCGCCGCCGGGCTGCCCCCGCTCGCGGCCAACGTCACGAACTGCCTCGGCGTCGTCCCGGGCAGCGTCACGGGGGCGTACGGCATGCGCAGCGAGCTGACCGGGCTGCGCGGCGAGCTGGTGCGGCTGTCGGTCTGGGCCGCGCTCGGCGCGGTCGTGGGAGCGGTCCTGCTGCTCAGCCTGCCGAGCGCCGCCTTCGACCGCATCGTGCCCGTCCTCGTCGGCGCGGCCGGCGTGCTCGTCCTCGCGCAGCCGTACGTCCTGCGCGCGCTGCGTCGTGAACCGGGGGGACCACCCTCGCGCGCCACAGGACCAGGCGTCGCCGCCGTGTCGGTGTACTCCGGCTACTTCGGCGCCGCGCAGGGCGTGCTGTTCATCGGCGCGCTCGGCGTGCTGCGCCCGACCACCCTCAAGCGCACCAACGCGGTCAAGAACGTCCTCTCCGTCGTCGCCAACACCGCCGCCGGCACGGTGTACGCCGTCGTCGCCCCGGTGCACTGGCCGGCCGCCCTGCTGCTGGCCGTCGGCAGCGCGTTCGGCGGGCCGGTCGGGGCCCGGCTGGCCAAGGTCGTCCCGCCCGGACCGCTACGGCTCGGCATCGCGGCAGTGGCGCTGTTCGTCGCGGTGCGGCTCGCTCTCACCGCTTGGTGACCCGCCGACGCCGCCGGTCCGGTCTGCGGGGCTCCGCCGCGACAGCGGGCTGAGCGGGCGTCGCCCGGGCACGGCGGAGGAGGTGTGCGTGCGGGTCCGGCTGCAGGCGAGGCCGTGGGGCCTCGACAGCGGCGCCATCTGAGCGGAGGCCGTCCAGCGACCAGCGCTCCCCTGAAACGGGTCGGGGGTCACCCCACCCAGGATGACCCCCAACCACTCAAT
>JALYNK010000191.1 GCA_030773235.1 Actinomycetota bacterium
CTCCTCGGGCGCGGCGCGCAGCGCGAGCGCGGTGAGGCCGGAGCCGACCGGGCGCGACTGCACCTCCCACCGCCCGCCGAGCACGTCGGGCACGGCGGTGTCGAGCCACGCGCGACCGCGGGCAGCCCCCTCGTCGCCGACCGCGACGCCGACCACCTCCCACTCGCCCGGTCGGCGCAGCGCGCGCCGCACGACCGACCAGACCGGGGCGTGGTCGACGACCGGCACGTCGTCCGGCCAGTCGAGCTCCGGCAACCGGGAGCCGCGGCGGCTGTTGCAGATGCGGTGGGCCAGGCGCAGGTTGTCGGGCTCGTGGCCCCCGCCCTTGGCCCGCGGCACGACGTGGTCGACGCTCCCGGCCTGAGCGCTGCCGCGCGGAGCGGCGGGGTCGACGTCGTTGCCGCACAGCCAGCACCGCGGTCCGTCACGATCGGCCAGGGCCCGGGGCGTCACCTCCGCGGTCTACCCGCTCGGGAAGGCGTGCGCTCCGGTGCCCGAGCGCATGTCCCGGTGCCGTACGGCACGCTGGCGGACGTGCCCGGCCCGCCGTACGACGTCGCCGACCTGGGGCTCGCGGCGGCAGGGGCCCGCCGCGTGGCGTACGCCGAGCAGGCCATGCCCGTGCTGCGGCGCGTGCGCGACCGGTGGGCCGCCGAGCGGCCGCTGGCAGGCCTCCGGGTCGCCGCGTGCATGCACGTGACCCCCGAGACCGCCGTGCTGGTGCGCACGCTCGGCAGCGGCGGGGCGCAGGTGCACCTCGCCGCCGCCAACCCGCTGTCCACGCAGGACGACGTGGCGGCCGCGCTCGTCGCGGACGGCGTCGGGGTGCACGCGCGGCGCGGCGTCGACCCGGACAGGTACGCGAGGCACCAGGAGTCCGTGCTGGAGGTGCGGCCGCACCTGCTGCTCGACGACGGCTGCGACCTCGTGCAGGTCCTGCAGCGCCGGCCCGAGCTCGGCGCCGAGCTGCGCGGCGGCTGCGAGGAGACGACGACGGGCGTCCTGCGGCTGCGCCAGATGGCCGCCGACGGCGCGCTCTCCCTGCCGGTGGTGGCGGTCAACGACACCCCGACCCAGCTCCTGCTCGCCAACCGGCACGGCACCGGCCAGTCCACGCTCGACGCCGTGGTGCGGGCGACCGGGGTGCTCGTCGCCGGGGCGGTCGTCGTCGTGGCCGGGTACGGCTGGTGCGGCAGCGGGATCGCCACCCGGGCGCGGGGTCTCGGCGCCCAGGTGCTGGTCACCGAGGTCGACCCGGTGCGGGCGCTCGAGGCGGTCCTCGACGGGCACCGCGTGCTCCCCATGCGGCAGGCGGCCGCGCTCGCCGACGTCGTCATCTCGGCGACCGGCGACCGGGACGTGCTGACCGCGGAGCACGTGCCGCTGCTGCGCGACGGCGTCGTGCTGGCCAACGCCGGCCACTTCGACGTCGAGATCGACGTTCCCGCGCTACGGGCGGCAGCCGTCGCGGTGCACCGGGTCAGGCCGGCCGTGGACGAGTACGTGTTCGCCGGTGGCCGCCGTGCGCTGCTGCTCGCCGAGGGGCGCCTGGCCAACCTCGCCGCCGCGGACGGCCACCCGCCCGCGGTGATGGACGCGAGCTTCGCGGTGCAGGCGCTCGCGCTGGAGTGGGTGGCCGGGGCCGCGCTGCCGCCAGGCGTCCACGCCGTCCCGGCCGAACTCGACGCCGCCGTCGCCCGCACGCGCCTGGACGTGGTCGGGGTGCGGCTCGACGCGCTCACGCCGCGGCAGGAGGCGTACCTGTCGTCGTGGCGGTGACGTGACTGTGTCAGGGCACCGGCCACCGCATCTGACACGGCGCTGCTAGCGTCCCCCGTGTGCTCACCATCCACGAGGCCGCGACGGCCACGGGCTGGTCACCCCGGATGCTGCGCTACGTCGAGCAGCTGGGCCTGGTCGAGGCACCGCGCTCGCCAGCCGGACACCGGCTGTACGGCCCCGAGCAGCTGCGCCGGCTGCGGACGCTGCGCGAGCTGCTCGCCGCGCACGGCGTCGAGCTGGGCGACGTCGCGTTCGCGCTGCGGCTGCGCCGCGAGCCCGCGCTCGCCACGGCGCTGGACGGCTGGCTCGACGGGATCGCCGACCCCTTCGACACGGCGCCTCCTGCTGCCGAGGCCCCCGACCAGGGGCCGGACCCTGCGCCGGACCGCGCGGCCTGGCTCGCGTACGAGCAGACCAAGCACCAGTCCCTGCTCCCCACCTGACCCGCTCCGACCTGACCTGCTCCCTACGTGAGGACGCCCATGACCCCTGCCCAGGACTTCAAGGTCCGCGACCTGCAGCTCGCCGAGTTCGGTCGCAAGGAGATTCGCCTCGCCGAGCACGAGATGCCCGGCCTCATGGCCATGCGCGCGGAGTACGGCGAGAGCAAGCCGCTGCGGGGCGCGCGCGTCACCGGGTCGCTGCACATGACCGTCCAGACCGCGGTGCTCATCGAGACGCTCGTGGCGCTGGGCGCTCAGGTGCGCTGGGTGAGCTGCAACATCTTCTCGACCCAGGACCATGCGGCGGCCGCGGTCGTCGTCGGCCCGCACGGGACGCCGGAGCAGCCGCAGGGCGTGCCGGTCTTCGCCTGGAAGGGCGAGACCCTCGAGGAGTACTGGTGGTGCACCGAGCAGGTCGTCACGTGGCCGGACGGCGGCGGGCCCAACATGGTGCTCGACGACGGCGGTGACGTGACGCTGCTCATCCACAAGGGCGTCGAGTTCGAGCGGGCAGGCGTCGTACCGCCCGCCGACGAGACGCACAGCGAGGAGTACGTGGTCGTCCTCGACACCCTGCGCCGCTCGCTCGCCGAGGACCCCGCGCGGTTCACCCGCGTCGCGGCCGGCATCAAGGGCGTCACGGAGGAGACGACCACCGGCGTCCTGCGGCTCTACGAGTACGCCAAGGGCGGCACGCTGCTGTTCCCGGCCATCAACGTCAACGACTCGGTGACGAAGAGCAAGTTCGACAACCTGTACGGCTGCCGGCACTCGCTCGTGGACGGCCTCAACCGGGCGACCGACGTCATGCTCGCGGGCAAGACCACGGTGGTGTGCGGCTACGGCGACGTCGGGAAGGGCTGCGCCGAGTCGCTGCGCGCGCAGGGCGCCCGGGTCGTGATCACCGAGATCGATCCGATCTGCGCGCTGCAGGCCGCGATGGACGGTTACCAGGTCGTGCGCCTCGACGACGTCGTGGAGACCGCCGACGTGTTCATCACCGCGACCGGCAACAAGGACATCGTCCTGGCCGCCGACATGGCGCGGATGAAGCACCAGGCCATCGTCGGCAACATCGGTCACTTCGACAACGAGATCGACGTCGCGGGGCTCACCCGCTATCCGGGTGCGCAGCGGGTGAACATCAAGCCGCAGGTCGACGAGTGGGTGTTCCCCGACGGCCACACGATCCTGCTGCTCAGCGAGGGGCGGCTGCTCAACCTCGGCAACGCCACCGGCCACCCGAGCTTCGTCATGAGCAACTCGTTCACCAACCAGGTGCTCGCGCAGATCGAGCTCTGGATCAAGAACGACCAGTACGAGCGGCAGGTGTACGTGCTGCCCAAGTTCCTGGACGAGAAGGTCGCGCGGCTGCACCTCGACGCGCTCGGCGTACGGCTCACCACGCTGCGCAAGGACCAGGCGGAGTACATCGGCGTCGATGTCGAGGGCCCGTACAAGGCGGACATGTACCGCTACTGATCCTGCTGCTCACCGAGGACCCGGGCTGTCTGGCCCGGGTCCTCGGCGTTTCCCGCTCGATCGCGTTTTCACGGCACGCCATTCCGGTGCATCGGCCCGACGTTTTCGCGCGCGACGTGCGCGAAAGGGCTGACCGGTGCGCGCGCGGGCCTGACCCGCAGTTCTTGATCGACGCTCGTCACGGCTTCCGCGGACGTGGCCCAAAAGCGTCGAAGGCCGATGCCAAGGTCGTGCTCGTTCGGCGTCAACCGCCGACCCGTTCGCCCGCAATGACGCTTGGCGCGCATGATGTCGCCTCTGCTGCGTCCGACGAACTCCTTGCTCCCTCCCAGTTGCCCAGTCCTCTGTCCACATGCCCCGGACTCTGCTGATCCTGTCGGACCTCGGGCCTATTGTGCTGCGTATGAGGCAGGAGTTGTTGGACGA
>JALYNK010000192.1 GCA_030773235.1 Actinomycetota bacterium
GTCATCGACCGCGACGCGCAGGCGTTCCGCCGCCTGCCGGCCGAGTTCGCCGGGCAGCGCGTCACGGGCATCGGCTTCGACCGGGACACGCTCGTCGAGGCCGGCATCGAGCGGGCCAGCGCGTTCGCGGCCGTCAGCAGCGGCGACAACAGCAACATCATCTCGGCGCGGCTCGCGCGCGAGACCTTCGGCGTGGAGCACGTCGTGGCGCGCATCTACGACGCCCGCCGCGCGGAGGTGTACCAGAAGCTGGGCATCCCCTCCGTCGCCACCGTGCGCTGGACCGCTGACCAGGTGATGCGCCGGCTCTTCCCCGAGGGCACGCTCACCGAGTGGCGCGACCCCAGCGGGCACGTCGTGCTGGCGGAGGTGGCGTACAGCCCGGACTGGATCGGTTGCCGGCTCACCGACCTGGAGCGGGCGGCGCGCGTGCGCGTGGCGCTGCTGACCCGGCTCGGCGAGGGCGTGGTCCCGCACGCGCAGACCGTCCTGCAGGAGGGCGACCTCGTGCACGTCGTCATGGCCGAGGAGCAGCGCGACGCCGTGGCCCGGGCGTTCGCGGCGGGGCCGGGAGAGCCGTCGTGAAGGTGGCGATCGCCGGCGCGGGCAACGTGGGGCGCTCCATCGCGATGGAGCTGCTCGGCAACGGCCACCACGTGCTGCTCATCGAGCGCGAGGGCCGGGCGATGAAGGTCGACAGCGTGCCCGACGCGGACTGGCTGCAGGCCGACGCCTGCGAGGTCGACAGCCTCGTCACGGCGCGGCTGCAGGAGTGCGACGTCGTCGTCGCGGCCACCGGCGACGACAAGGTCAACCTCGTCGTGTCGCTGCTGGCCAAGACCGAGTTCGGCGTCGACCGCGTCGTCGCCCGCGTCAACCACCCCAAGAACGAGTGGCTGTTCAACGAGTCGTGGGGCGTGGACGTCGCGGTGTCGTCCCCCCGGCTGCTCGCGGCGGTCGTGGAGGAGGCGGTGGCCGTCGGCGACCTCGTCCGCCTGCTGACGTTCCGCCAGGGCCAGGCGAACCTCGTGGAGCTGACGCTCGCCGCCGACGCACCGATCGTCGGCAAGCGCGTGGGGGGCGTGCCGTGGCCGACCGACAGCGCCCTCGTGGCGGTGCTGCGCGACGGCCGCGTCATCGTGCCGTCCCCCGACGCGACGCTCGAGGGCGGCGACGAGCTGCTGCTCGTCGCGACGACCGAGGTGGAGTCCGTGCTCGACACGCTGCTCACCGGCCACACCGACCGCTGACGGACGCCGGCGACGACCGGCTGCTCCGACCGGGCCGCCGGTGTCAGGGCGCGGGCTGCGTGGGCCCGGACGGCTCGGCCAGCGGCGGCCGGTAGCCGGACCGGCGCACGAGCACGACCGTGAGCACGGCCGCGCCGACGATGAGCGGCCACTTCACCGCGTTCACGACGACGAGCAGCAGCCCGTCGTTGTCGCCCTGCAGCCGGTAGACGTACGTCGCGACGCCGGCCCGGACGAAGAACGTCGCCGCCCAGACGGCGGTCGCGACGGTGCAGGCGCGCCGTAGCCCCGGGTGTTCGCGCCAGCCGGCGTACTCCGCGTCGTACGCCTCGAGCGCGAGCGCGACAGCGGGCTTGCCGAGCAGCAGCGAGCCGACGAAGAACACCCCGGTGAGCGCGGTGGTGAGGATGCCGGGCAGGAAGAAGCCCTCGCCCTTGCCGGTGGCGCGGGCCACCAGCACGGCGATCACCAGCCCGAAGAAGCCGCTGCCGACCTGCTGCAGCGGCTCGCCGCGGGACCGGCGGAACAGCAGCAGCGCGACGCCGGTGGCGAGGGCGACGGCGATCGCGGGTCCGAGGTCGCCGGTGACCAGGCGCACGAGCACGAACACGGTGGCGGGCAGCGCGCTGTCGAGCAGCCCGCGGCCCCCGCCCACCGCGTCGACGAACGTGCCCGACGTGACCTCGCCCGCCTTCCCGGGCCGGGGCCGGTCAGGCACCGGTCGGCCGCAGCTCGTACGCGGGGTTGTAGAGCGTGCGGCGGCCGTCGATGCGGGTGAGCCGGCCACGGGCGACCATCGAGCGCCCCGGATCGATGCCGCGGATCCGTCGCCGGCCGAGGAACACGAGCGTCACGGACCCGGTCCCGTCGTAGAGCTCGGCCTCGAGGGTCGGCACGCCGGCGAGCGGGCGGAGGACGACGTGCCGCACCGTCCCGGCGACGCACACCTGGTCGCCGAGCGGGCAGGCGGCCACGGGCGTGGCGCCGGCCTGCGCGGCCTCGTCCTGCAGGTCCTCGGCGCGCAACTGCTCGTCGCGCGCCGTCAGCCGGTGCAGCGCCCGGCGGAACCGGCTCGGCCGGTCCGTGCTCACGGTCACCGTCCCAGCGTAGGGCGGCCGGTCCGGGAGGAGGGCCTCAGCGCGTCTCGGTGGTCTCCGGGCCGCGCTCGGGCATCGGCAGCGGATCGCCGCCCAGCTCCTCGTCGCCGTCGTCGGGGTACTCCTCCGCGGTTTGCTGCGCCTCGGGCGGCAGCCGCATCGGCAGCGGGTCGCGCACCGCCATGGGCTGGGTGCCGCGCACCACGACCACGTCGCGCAACGCGGCCTCGAGCGGCGCGGCGGCCTCGGGGTCGACAGCGGCGGACCCGGTGTAGAGCGCCCGCAGGAACCACCGCGGCCCGTCGACCCCCACGAACCGCGCGGGCGCCAGCAGGACGCCGTGGCCCGGGACCTCGGTCGGCACGCCGGCCCGCAGCTCGGTGCCGTGCTCGCTCGGCACCTCCTCCGCCTGGCCGCCGCTGGCCCGCAGGGAGTCGGCGATCTCGGTACGGACCTCGTCCCAGATGCCCTCGGTGCGCGGCGCGGCGAAGACGCCGACCTGCAGGACGCCGTCTCCCGCCACGAACGTGGCGGCGACGACCTCGCCCTCGGGGCTCACCTCGACGCGCACCTCCACCTCGGGGGGCACGGGGACCCGCAGGGACCCGAGGTCGAGCCGGGGCAGGTCGTCGTCGTCGGGGACCGCGTCGGCGTCCCACGGACCGTCCGCCCGCGCCGACAGGAGGGCCTCGTCGCGCTCCTGCTGCTCGATCTCCCTGAGCAGGAGCGCGTCCTCGTACGCCCGGTCCTCGTCGTCGAGGTCGTCGACGAACTCCGCCGCCTCGGCGACGGGCTCCTCCTGCGCGCGCTTGCGCCTGCGGAACACCTCATCCACCTCCTGCGGTCGCGGCAGCCGGGGCCGCACCGGGCGCGGCGCCGGAGCGGTCACCCGTCGCGCGACCTGTCGAGCCGTACCCGTCCGCGCCGCGCTGGGACGGCGGCAGCGCATCGGTCTCCCGCCACACGACCTGCTCGACGCGCTGCACCACGAGCTGCGCGACGCGGTCCAGCCGGCGCAGCCGCACCGTCTCGCGCGGGTCGTGGTTGACGAGCACCACGCGGATCTCACCGCGGTAGCCCGCGTCGACGGTGCCCGGCGCGTTGACGATGCCGATCCCGGACGCGGCGGCGAGACCCGAGCGGGGGTGGACGAAGGCGGCGTAGCCCGGGGGCAGCGCGATCGCCACGCCGGTCGGCAGCACGGCCCGCTCGCCGGGCGCCAGGTCGGCGTCGACGGTGGTCACGAGGTCGCAGCCCGCGTCGCCCTCACGCGCGTACGGCGGGACGGGGACGTCGGGGTCCAGCCGGTGCAGCAGGACCTCCAGCACGCGCACCTCCCCGTCGACGGGCCGGCCCCAGGCGCTCCCGCGCGGACGGCGCTGGGGGGCGCCGGGACGGGCAGGGACCCTACTCGGCGCCGCCGTGCGGGGCTGAGTCCGGCGCGGCCGCGGTCGGCGGGTGTGGTGGTACCGGTTCTCGGGCACCGGCGGGACATGTCTGGAGGCGTCGGCAACACTCTGTACAAGGTGCTCGGGGTCGGTAGCGGCCTGATCGCCGGCAAGCTCGCCACCTCGGCGCTCGACAAGATCTGGGCCCGTACGCGGGGCGGGGAGCCGCCCCGCAACCCCGCCGTCCCGGGCACCAGCTGGGGCGAGGCGGTCGCGTGGGCCGTGCTGAGCGGCATCGCGCTCTCGCTCGCCCGCATGCTGGCGACCAAGGGCGTGGCGAGCACCTGGGCCAAGGCGACGGGCGAGCTGCCGCCGGGCGTCCAAGAGG
>JALYNK010000193.1 GCA_030773235.1 Actinomycetota bacterium
CTCGGTGAGCTGTCCCGGCAGGGTCGCTCGGTGCTGCACGCCACCGGCTCGTCCGCCTTTACCCAGACCCTGCGCCGGGTCGTGGGCAGCCGGGCACCACGTGTGTGCGGCATGTTCCGCTACTTCAACCAGTTCGGCGAGCTGCCCCCGAACGAGATCGACGTCCTGCTCTGCGACGAGGCCCACCGCATCCGCGAGACGTCCGCCAACCGCTACACGCGGGCGTCGGCCAGGACCGGCACGCCGCAGGTGGAGGAACTGCTCCGGGTGGCACGCGTGCCGGTCTTCCTGCTGGACGAGCACCAGGTGGTCCGCCCGGGCGAGCTGGGGTCCGTCGACGAGATCGGCAGCGCCGCGCGGAAGCTCGGGATCCAGGTCCGCTGCGTACCCCTCGACGGGCAGTGGCGCTGCGGCGGGAGCCGTGCGTACGAGCAGTGGGTCCTGCGGTTGCTCGGCCTGGCGCCCGGAGGGCCTGTCCCGTGGCAGGGGGACGAGAACTTCGTCGTGCGCCTGGCGGACTCGCCCCAGCACCTGGAGGCGCTGCTGCGCCGGCAGCACGAGCAGGGCTACACGGCGCGGATCACCGCGGGCTACTGCTGGCCGTGGATCGACCCTCGTCCCGACGGGAGCCTCGTCGACGACGTGGTCGTCGGCGACTGGCGACGGCCCTGGAACAACAAGCGGGACACCGCGGTCGGCACCGCCCCGGGGAGGCCCTTCTGGGCCAGCGACCCTGCCGGCTTCGGGCAGGTGGGCTGCGTGTACACCGCGCAGGGGTTCGAGTACGACTGGTCGGGCGTCGTCCTGGGGCCCGACCTCGCGTGGCGGGGCTCCCGCTGGGTCGCGCGGCCGGACCGCAGTTTCGACACCGCGGTCAAGCGCGCTCCCCTGCCCGAGTTCGACCAGGCCGTGCGCAACACCTACAAGGTGCTGCTCACCCGCGGCATGCGCGGCTCGGTCCTGCACAGCACGGATGCGGAGACGCAGGACCTGCTCCGCGGCCTGCTCGACCGCTCGCGGCCGCGAGCGCGCCCCGCTCTCGTCTGAGCACGCGTCCCGACGAAAGGTTGTCGGGCTGGAGGCTCAGGGATACGTTCGCTGCCCCTCTGGAGCGGAGCCGCGCATGCAGGTCGCACTCGCTCGACGGCTGATCGCGGAAGCGGTGGGCACCGCACTGCTGATCGTGTTCGGTCCCGGCTCGGTGGTCGCCGCCGTCAAGGCCGGCAACGGCACGGTCGACTACGCCGGCATCGGCATGATCGCGCTGGCGTTCGGCTTCGTCGTCGCGCTGATCATCTACGCCATCGGCACGACGTCCGGCGCCCACATCAACCCGGCGGTCACCGTCGGGCTGGCCGCCGTGAAGCGGTTCCCGGTGCGCGAGGTCGGGCCGTACATCCTCGCCCAGCTGGTCGGCGCCGTCGTCGGCGGACTGCTCGTGGTTGCAGTCTTCGGCACGACCGCCGCGGAACAGGCCGGCGTGGGCCTCACCAAGCTCGGCACCGACGTCAACCCGCTGCAGGGCCTCGTCGCCGAGGTGCTCGCCACCGCCCTGCTGCTCATCACGGTCATGGCGCTCGCTGTCGACACCCGGGCCCCGGCCGGCTGGGCGGGCTTCGGCATCGGCCTGGCCGTGATCGTCGAGATCCTGGTCATCGGCCCGATCACCGGCGGCTCGGTCAACCCGGCTCGCACCTTCGGCCCGTACGTCACCCAGACGCTCATCGGCGGCGATACGCCGTGGAGCGAGTTCTGGCTGTACGTCGTCGGCCCGCTCCTCGGCGCCGTCCTCGGCTGCTTCGGCTACGACCTCCTGGCCCGCCCCACCGGCGACGAGCCTCCGGCGCCCGTTCAGGGCACCGAGGGAGACATCACCGGCCGGCGCGAGCCGGTCACCAGAGCCTCCGGCGGCCGCCGCCAGCCCGCCCGCCGCCGCTGAGACGCATCCCCTGTCCCGTACGTCCCGAAAAGAGCACGTCGACAAGAGGAGAGCCCGTGTCAGGCAACAAAGCGGTCGTCTACCAGGGCCCCGGCAAGGTCGAGGTGCACGACCTCGACGTCCCCGGGCTCGAGCTCAAGGACGGACCCGGCGTCCACCCGAGCAACGTCGGGCGCAAGACCCCGCACGGCGTCGTGCTCAAGGTGGTCTCGACGAACATCTGCGGCAGCGACCAGCACATGGTCCGCGGCCGCACGACGGCGCCCGAGGGGCTCGTGCTCGGCCACGAGATCCTGGGCGAGGTGTACGAGAAGGGCGCCGACGTCGAGTTCCTCGAGGTCGGCGACATCGTCTCGGTGCCGTTCAACATCGCCTGCGGTCGCTGCCGCAACTGCAAGGAGGGCAAGACCGGCATCTGCCTCACGGTCAATCCGGAACGTCCCGGCTCGGCGTACGGCTACGTCGACATGGGCGGCTGGACCGGCGGCCAGGCGCAGTACGTCATGGTCCCGTACGCGGACTTCAACCTGCTGAAGTTCCCGGACCGCGACCAGGCGCTGGAGAAGGTCCGCGACCTCACGATGCTGTCGGACATCTTTCCGACCGGCTACCACGGCTGCGTGACCGCGGGCGTCACGACGGGCTCGACGGTGTACATCGCCGGTGCCGGCCCGGTCGGCCTGGCGGCGGCGGCGTCCGCGCACCTGCTCGGCGCAGCGGTCGTCATCGTGGGCGACCTCGTCGAGGAGCGGCTCGCGCAGGCCCGCAGCTTCGGCTGCGAGACGGTCGACGTCTCCAAGGGCGACCCGAAGGAGCAGATCGCGCAGATCCTCGGCGTCGAGGAGGTCGACTGCGGCGTCGACGCGGTGGGCTTCGAGGCGCGCGGCCACGGCCAGAACTCAGGTACTGAGGCTCCCGCGACGGTGCTCAACTCGATGATGGACATCACGCGGGCGGGCGGCGGGATCGGCATCCCGGGCCTGTACGTGACCGGCGACCCCGGCGCGGCCGACGAGGCGGCGCAGACCGGTTCGCTGTCGATCCGCCTCGGCCTCGGCTGGGCGAAGTCGCACTACTTCTACACCGGCCAGTGCCCGGTGATGCGCTACAACCGCCAGCTGATGATGGCGATCCTGCACGACCGCGTGCAGATCGCGAAGAACGTCAACGCGACGGTCATCCCGCTGGAGCAGGCGCCGCAGGGCTACGCCGACTTCGACTCGGGCGCGGCCAAGAAGTACGTGCTCGACCCGAACGGCTACCTGGGCTCCTCGGCCTGAGCCGGACGGCGGCGCGGGAGCAGGTCCCGCGCCGCCGCTCGCCGGCGGGGGGCGGACCGGTTGTGCGCTCAGCCCGTCGCGCGGCCGGTCAGCGTGTCGCGCAGCCGGTCGACGAGCCCGACGCCGGCGCCCACCGTCTTGTGGAACAGCTGGTTGTTGGGCGACAACGGGTGCGGCCGGGTCGGCGAGATCTTCTTGGCCGTCTCGACCTTGCCGGCCAGCGCGACGAGCTGCTCGCGGCTGACCGCCCGCCGCAGCTGGGGGAACTGCTCGCCCTCCTCGTCCTGCACGTGGTCGCGCAGCACGGCCTCGAGCCCGCTGAGGTGCTCGAGGAACTCCGGCGACGCAGGATCGGCGCTCTCCAGCTTCTTCATGAGCGCCTCGAGCTGCTTGTGCTCGGCGGCATCGTGGTCGGTGGCGTCCTTGCCGTTCGGGACCGCGTCCTTGATCGTCGGGTAGACGAACATCTCCTCCGCGACCGAGTGCCGCACCAGCTCGGCGATGAGCGTGTCGGTGAGCTCGCGGCGGGCCGCCGGGTCGCTCTCGGCGCGGATCTCGGCGACGAGGCCGAGGAACTCCCTGTGGTCGGTGCTGAGGACGTCGACGACGTCCGGCTCGCTGGTCGTTCCGCTGCTGGTCATGGTCACGATCGGCTCCGTACGGTCGAGGGGACCGGCCCCTACCCCGTACGGCCGGACGTGCGCGGCCTTCAGCGCACCGGCCAGGGCGTCGTCGACGAAAAAAAGTAGTCGTCCAGGCTCAGCACGCGGGCCAGCGTGGCAGGCACCACCGACGGAACCACGCTGGCCGCAGCTGCGTCCCATGCGCATGAGGACCTGGACCGCGATGCTGCTGGCGCTCGCACTGACCTCGGCCCTAG
>JALYNK010000194.1 GCA_030773235.1 Actinomycetota bacterium
GCCTGCGCCCGGCCGTCCTGGACCGCACCGTCCTGCACCGGGCCGTCCTGCACCGGGCCGTCCTGCACAGCGCTGTCCCCCGCGGCGCCGCGCGTCTGGCGCGGCCCGGTGCTCCGCTCCCCCACGGCGCCCCGGTCGGCGCCGTCCCGCGACCTGCCGACCGGCGCGGAGATGTCGAACCGGCGCTCCACCCGCTCGAGCCGGGTCAGCACTCCGCTGGCGTCGCCGGTGGCCTCGGGCAGCAGGACCCGCGCGCAGACGAGCTCCAGCAGCAGGCGCGGCGCGGTCGTCCCCCGCATCTCGGTCAGCCCGGCGTGGAAGAGGTCGGCCGCGCGCGACAGCCCGGCGGTGCCGAAGGCGGAGGTCTGGCGGCCCATCCTCTCGAGCTGGTCGGACGGGCAGTCGAGCACGCCCTTCTCCCCCGCGTCGGGCACCGCGTCGAGGATGACCAGGTCGCGCAGCCGCTCCAGCACGTCGGCGGCGAACCGGCGCGGGTCGTGGCCGCCCTCCATGACCTGGTCGACGGTCGCGAACACGGTCGCCGCGTCGCCGACGGCGAACGCGTCGAGCACGTCGTCGAGCAGGACGTCCGGGGTCACGCCGAGCAGCGCCGCGGCGCCCTCGCGGGTCACCCCCTTCGGCCCGGCGGACGCGAGGACCTGGTCGAGGATCGACAACGCGTCGCGCGCGGAGCCGGCGGCAGCACGGACCACGAGCGGCAGCACCGCCGGCTCGACGGGCACCGCCTCGGCGTCGACGACGTCCTGCAGCAGCGCGGTGAGGTCGCGCCGCGGCATGAGGCGGAAGGGGTAGTGGTGCGTGCGCGACCGGATGGTCTGGAGGACCTTCTCGGGCTCCGTGGTCGCGAACACGAACTTGACGAAGTCCGGAGGCTCCTCGACGAGCTTCAGGAGCGCGTTGAACGCTTCCTTCGTCACCATGTGGGCCTCGTCGATGATGTAGACCTTGTACCGCGACGACACCGGGGCGTAGATCGCCTTGTCGCGCAGTTCGCGGGCGTCGTCGACGCCACCGTGCGACGCCGCGTCCAGCTCGATGACGTCGAGCGACCCCGGGCCGTTCGGCGCCAGCGCGACGCACGAGGCGCAGCTGCCGCACGGGTCAGGGGTCGGGGCCTGCTCGCAGTTCAGGGAGCGGGCGAGGATGCGCGCGCTCGAGGTCTTGCCGCAACCGCGCGGCCCGCTGAACAGGTACGCGTGGTGCACGCGCCCGTTGAGCAGCGCCTGGCGCAGCGGGACCGTGACGTGGTCCTGCCCCTTGACCTCGGCGAGCCGCCCCGGGCGGTACTTGCGGTAGAGCGCCAGGCTCACGCGTCCTCCGATGCGGTCCCGGACGAGAGGACCCCTCGCGCACCCGCGCAGAGCCCGCCTGCCCTTGCTGCCTTCCGGCCCTGGGGGAGTTCAGCGAGGTGCGCGTCGCACGAGGGGTCTGCTGCGACTCTAGCCCTCGCCGGGCGCTGACGAGGGGGCTGTGGAGGAGTCGGGGCTGCTGCCCAGCCCGGGCCGGGGGCTAGGATCGCGCGCGGAGGATTCGCCTAGTCCGGCCTATGGCGCACGCTTGGAATGCGTGTTGGGGGCAACCCCTCGCGAGTTCGAATCTCGCATCCTCCGCAGCAGCGACGTGCCGCCGACCGTGCCGTCACTCGCGCCGTCACTCGCGCCGTCACTCGCGCCGTCACTCGCGCCGTCACCCGCGCCGCCACCCGGGCCGGGGCCCGTCCCGCTGAGCACGACGGCGACCGTCCAGGCCGTGCCGAGCGTGAGCCCGAGCCGCTGCAGGCCGCCGGAGACCGCGTGCAGGGGCACGGTGCCGACCATGGCTGCGGCCGTGACCGCGCCCACCGCGTACGACGCGGGCCGGGCTCGACCCGCCAGCCGCCGCGCACCGACGAGCGGCAGCAACGACACGCAGACGTAGCCGACCGTGGCGGCGGCCATGTGCGGCAGGTCCTGCGGCAGCCCCTTCTCCGCCGCGAGCGGGAACGCCGCGCCGACCAGCGTGGCGACGGCCGACACCCGGAGCAGTCCGGCGGCGACCGGGCTGCTCAGCCGGCGTCCGAGCACGGGCGCGGCGGCCAGCGCACCCAGCCCGTACGCGACGAGCCCCGCGGTCATGAGCGCGCGGGTGGGCGCGCCGACGCGCTGCAGCTGCGAGAGGCTCTTCTCGACCGGGTCGAAGTCCGGCGTCCGCAGCCCGGCGACCACCCACGCCAGGGACGCGCAGCTCAGCCCCGCGGCGGCGGCCCAGCCACGGGTCCGGTCGGAGAGCACCTCCCCATCGTGGTGCGCCCGCCGGGTAGGAGCCCGCTCTGTCGGTGCTGCTGCAGCGTCCCGCGAGCGACCGGGAGCGGTTCGCCGAGGAGCTGCTCGACCGCTGACGCCCGCGAGAAGCGCGCTGGGGTCGCTGTTCCTGCTCGTCGTGCTCGGCGAGCGCCTCGCACGGCCCGGCAGCGGGCTCGGCGTCGGACTCCGGGCAGTGTTCGCCGCCGAGTTCGTGGCGCGGACGGGTGAGCGCCCCTCACACCGGTCGCTCTCCTGCAGGCCCGGCATGACGGGTGACCGGCGAGGTCAGTGCCCGTGCTCGCCCGTCTCCTCGCCGGCCTCCCCGTGCTCGCCGGCCTCCCCGTGCTCGCCGGCCTCCCCGTGCTCCCCGCCCTCCTCGTGCGTCTCGGTGTGCGTCTCGTCGTGCTCGTCGCCCTCGTACAGGATCGTGATCGGGTCGGCGTAGGCGTCGACGCGGCGGATCCCGTCGCCGGCGGCCGCGACCACCCGGGTCACGGCGAGGTCCGGCTCGGGCAGCTGCGCGGCCGGGCTGTAGGCGAGGCCGACGAGCCGCAGCCGGCCCTCCCGGAACTCGACCTGGTCCACCACCAGCAGGTCGTCCTCGGTGACGACCGGGCCGAGCAGCCGGGGCTGCCCGTCGCGACCCGCGGCGTACAGCAGGGCGCGGTCGGGCCGGCGCCGGTCGGTGGCGCAGGTCAGCGTGACGAGGGCCTCGACCGAGCCGTCGCCCTGCAGGTCGCCGTACACCGGCGGGCGCAGCCGCACGGTCCCTCCGCCGGGCCGCGACGCGCTGCCGCCGGTGAGGTCGGCGGTGTCGCCGCGCAGGCAGGGCGTGGGGTACGTCAGGTCGTCCCAGTGCACCCGACCCAGCGGCCCGAGGTCGCTGGGCGCCGGTCCGGCGGTGCCGGCGCGCGGCGCCTTCGGCTTGACGGGCAGCGCGCGCAGCGGGACGTCGGGCCAGCGGGACGCCTGCTCGAAGCCTGCCGGCAGCGGCCCCGGCTCGCCGGCCAGCGCGCTGTCCGGGAGGGAGGGGGTCGGGACGGCGGCCGTCGCGGGGGGTGCGCTCGACGTGGTCGGGCTGCTCGGCGCAGGGATGCCGGCCGCGGAGCCGCTGCCGCTCGCGGTGCCGCTGCAGGCGGTGAGCAGCGCGACGAGCGCGACGGCTCCGGCGCTCCGGCCGGGCAGGTCGGGAAGGGGCGTCGCAGACACGCCTACGACGCTACGTGATCGAGCGATCACTTGCAGGCAGCAGTGCGGCTCAGGTCCCGACGGTGAACACCGCCGAGAGCACGCTGCGCCGCCGGGCGGCGAGGTCGACGAGGAGCGCGGGCGCGTGGTCGAACGGCACGACGTCGCTGACGACGGCGTCGCGGACCAGCCGCCCGTGCTCCGTCAGCAGCGCCGCGGTCTCCCGCTGCAGCCGCGCGCGGTCCCAGGCGGGCGCCATGCCGCGCGGCACGCGGGCGATCTGGGCGCACCGGACGGTGAGCCCCTTGTGGTGGAACTCCTCGCCGAGCCGCACCGCGGGCGCACCGCCCTGGTAGAAGGCGAGGTCGACGACGGTGCCCTGCGGCCGCAGCGCACGCAGGGCGGTCGCCAGAGCGGCGTCCTGCCCCCGGCACTGGAAGACGAGGTCGGCGCCCGCGTCCTGCGGGCCGGAGCGCCAGCGGGAGGTGCACCAGCGCCACACCGCGTCGCCGCCGTCGTCGGCGACCGGGGTGA
Source organism: Actinomycetota bacterium (assembly GCA_030773235.1). GTDB lineage: Bacteria > Actinomycetota > Actinomycetes > Mycobacteriales > SCTD01 > JALYNK01. The sequence goes on from JALYNK010000194.1 coordinate 4,026, forward strand.
GCCCGAGCGCCTCGGCGGCGGCGAGGCGGGACGGGTCGGGGTCGGCGAGCGCCACCTCCGCCGCCCCGTGC
>JALYNK010000195.1 GCA_030773235.1 Actinomycetota bacterium
GCTGTGGAACGCACGCAGCCGCTCGGCGTCCTCCGGGACGATCGGACGCACGTGGACCGTCCCGCCGTCGGCGAGGACGACGTCCGCCTCCCAGTGGTGCGGGTACGGGACGAGCTCGGTCACCTGGCCTCCCTGCCCCCGCCGGGGACGGCGACCCGTGGCCGTCATCACCCCCGCGGTCTCGGAGAGGTGCACCCGCCGGTTGAGGGGGATCATGACGGGTGTGACCGCGCTCGCCCGCTTCTCCCCCGCCACCCGGGCCTGGTTCGCCGGCGCGTTCGCCGCGCCGACCCCGGCGCAGGAGGGCGCGTGGGCGGCCATCAGCACGGGCTCCGACGCCCTGGTCGTCGCCCCCACCGGCTCCGGCAAGACGCTGTCGGCCTTCCTGTGGTCGCTTGACCGGCTCGCGTCCACCCCTCCGCCCGAGGAGCCGCAGCGCCGGTGCCGGGTGCTCTACGTCAGCCCGCTGAAGGCGCTCGCCGTCGACGTCGAGCGCAACCTGCGCGCTCCGCTCACCGGCATCCGGCAGGCGGCCCAGCGCCTGGACATGCCCGTGCCGGACGTCCGCGTCGGGCTGCGCTCCGGCGACACGCCCGCCGACGAGCGCCGCGCGTTTGCGAGAACGCCGCCGGACGTGTTCATCACGACGCCGGAGTCGCTGTTCCTCGTGCTGACCAGCGCCGCGCGGGAGTCGCTGCGGGGCGTCGAGACGGTCATCGTCGACGAGGTGCACGCGGTCGCCGGCACGAAGCGGGGCGCCCACCTCGCCCTCACGCTGGAGCGGCTGGACGCCCTGCTCGAGCGACCCGCCCAGCGCATCGGGCTGTCCGCGACCGTCCGGCCCGTCGACGAGGTCGCCCGCTTCCTCAGCGGTGGCCGCGAGGTGACCGTCGTCCAGCCGCCGTCCGACAAGACGATCGAGGTCGAGGTCGTCGTGCCGGTCGAGGACATGGCCGCGCTCGGGGAGCCGGCCGGTCCGGTGCGCGGCGGCTCGGCCGCGGGCGCCGAGCCGCGCGCGAGCATCTGGCCCGCGGTCGAGGAGCGCATCGTCGACCTCGTCGAGCAGGCCCGCTCCACGATCGTGTTCTGCAACTCCCGCCGGCTCGCCGAGCGCCTCACGTCCCGCCTGAACGAGATCGCCACCGAGCGGGCGTACCGGCCGCCGGACGGTGCCGTACCGGACCTCGACCAGCCGTCGGCGGACCGGCCGGAGGGCTCGGCGGGGGTCAAGCCGGGCGGGCTGTCGTTCGTCCGGGGCCCGGCGCAGCACCCGGGGCAGGGCGGGACGGGCGCGCCGGCCGACGGGCAGGGCACGGTGGAGATCGCCCGCGCGCACCACGGCTCGGTGAGCCGCGAGGTGCGCCGCGAGATCGAGGAGGCGCTCAAGGCGGGGCGGCTGCCCGCAGTCGTCGCGACCTCGAGCCTCGAGCTCGGTATCGACATGGGCGCCGTCGACCTGGTGGTGCAGGTCGAGTCGCCGCCGTCCGTCGCCTCCGGCCTGCAGCGGGTCGGCCGGGCCGGGCACTCCGTCGGAGCGGTGAGCCGGGGCGTCGTGCTGCCCAAGTACCGCGGCGACCTCGTGCAGGCCGCCGTCGTCGCCGAGCGCATGGTGGCCGGCGGCATCGAGCAGACCCGCTACCCGCGCAACCCGCTCGACGTGCTGGCACAGCAGATCGTGGCGATGTGCGCGATGGAGGACTGGACGGTCGACGACCTGACCGCCCTCGTGCGCCGCGCCGCCCCCTTCGCGGGGCTGCCGCAGAGCGCGCTCGAGGCGACGCTGGACATGCTGTCGGGCCGCTATCCGAGCGACGACTTCGCCGAGCTCCGGCCGCGCATCACCTGGGACCGGGTCACCGGGGTGCTCGCTGGCCGGCCCGGGGCGCAGCGCCTGGCGGTGACCAGCGGGGGCACCATCCCGGACCGCGGGCTGTTCGGGGTGTTCCTCGTCGGCGAGAAGCAGTCCCGGGTGGGCGAGCTCGACGAGGAGATGGTCTACGAGTCGCGGGTCGGCGACGTCTTCCTGCTCGGCAGCAGCGCCTGGCGCATCGAGGACATCACCCACGACCGCGTCCTCGTCACTCCCGCTCCCGGGCAGCCCGGGCGCATGCCGTACTGGCACGGCGACGCCCCCGGGCGCCCCGTGGAGCTGGGGCGCGCGCTCGGCGCGTTCGTCCGCGAGCTCTCGCGGCTGGGCCCGGACGACGCTCGCGCGCGACTGCAGGAGGCGGGGCTCGACGTGCTCGCCGCCGACAACCTGCTCGCCTACCTCGCCGAGCAGCGCGAGGCGACCGGAGCGCTGCCTGACGACCGGACGATCGTCGTCGAGCGGTTCCGCGACGAGCTCGGCGACTGGCGGCTGGCCATCCACTCGCCCTTCGGCGCACAGGTCAACCAGCCCTGGGCGCTCGCCCTGACCGCGAAGCTGCGCGAGACGTACGGCGTGGAGGTGCAGTCCATGCACTCCGACGACGGCATCGTGCTGCGCCTGCCCGAGACGGAGGAGGCGCCGAGCGGCCAGGTCGCGGTGTTCGACCCCGACGACGTGGAGACCGCGGTGCGCGGCGAGGTGGGCGGGAGCGCGCTGTTCGCCAGCCGCTTCCGCGAGTGCGCCGCCCGCGCGCTGCTGCTCCCGCGCCGCAACCCCACCCGGCGCACCCCGCTGTGGCAGCAGCGGCAGCGCTCGGCGCAGCTGCTGCAGGTCGCGTCGCAGTACGGCAGCTTCCCGGTCGTCCTCGAGACGATGCGCGAGGTGCTGCAGGACGTCTTCGACGTCCCCGGCCTCGTGCAGCTGATGCGCGACGTCGAGGCGCGTCGGGTGCGGCTGGTCGAGGTCGAGACGCCGACGCCGTCGCCGTTCGCGCGGTCGCTGCTGTTCGGCTACCTCGGCGCCTTCATGTACGAGGGGGACGCGCCGCTCGCCGAGCGGCGCGCGTCCGCGCTGTCGCTGGACAGCAGCCTGCTCGCCGAGCTGCTCGGGTCGGCCGAGCTGCGCGAGCTGCTCGACGCCGACGCGCTGGCAGAGGTCGAGGCCGAGCTGCAGCTGCTGCCGGAGACCCGGCGCGCCAAGGACGTGGAGGGCACCGCCGACCTCCTGCGCCGCCTCGGCGACCTCAGCACCGCCGAGGCGGTCGAGCGCGGCGCGACACCGCAGTGGCTCGCCGAGCTGGAGGAGAGCCGGCGCGCGATCCGGGTGCGCGTCGCGGGCGAGGAGCGCTGGGCGGCGGTCGAGGACGCCGGCCGGCTGCAGGACGCGCTCGGCGTCGCGCTGCCGGTGGGCGTGCCGGAGGCGTTCACCGAACCGGTGCGCGACCCGCTCAGCGACCTCGTCTCGCGCTACGCGCGCACCCACGGGCCGTTCCTCGCGCAGGACGTGGCGCGACGCTTCGGGCTCGGGGTCGCCGTCGTCGACACCGCTCTCGCCCGGCTCGCCGCCAGCGGCCGGGTGGCGCACGGCGAGTTCCGCCCCGGCGGGACGGGCCTGGAGTGGTGCGACGCCGAGGTGCTGCGGATGCTCCGGCGGCGGTCGCTCGCCAAGCTCCGCAAGGAGGTCGAGCCGGTGCCGCCCGAGGCACTGGCCCGCTTCCTGCCCGTGTGGCAGAACCTCGGCAGTGCCGCCGGCCGCGGGCTGGACGGCCTGCTGCGCGCGGTCGAGCAGCTGCAGGGCGTTGCGGTCCCGGCCAGCGCGCTCGAGTCGCTCGTCCTGCCGTCGCGGGTCGCCGACTACAGCCCCGCGATGCTCGACGAGCTCACCGCGTCCGGCGAGGTGCTCTGGGCCGGGCAGGGCTCGCTGCCCGGCTCCGACGGCTGGGTGAGCCTGCAGCTCGCCGACTCCGCGGACCTGCTGCTGCCGCCGGTGCTCGAGGACTCGCGCACCCCGCTGCACGACCAGGTGCTCGACGCGCTGCACGACGGCGCCGCGCTGTTCTTCCGCGCCCTGTCGGACCGGGTCGGGTCGCTGGACGACGCGGCGCTGGTGCAGGCGCTGTGGGACCTCGTGTGGTCGGGCTCGGTCACCAATGACACGCTCGGCCCGCTGCGCGCCCTGCTGTCGGGCGGCCGGACCTCGCACCGCACTCCGC
>JALYNK010000196.1:0-1242 GCA_030773235.1 Actinomycetota bacterium
CAGCAGCGGGGCGCGCGGGTCGAGGTGCGCCGGCGGCTCGGCGGCGGGGCCGTGGGCGGCGGGCAGCAGGACGTCGAGCGCCTGCACCTCGTGCCCGGCGTAGAGCAGGGCGGGAACGACGGCGGCGCCGATGAACCCGGCCGCTCCGGTCACCAGGACGCGCACGCGGGCTCCGTACGCGGTGCGGAGGAGGAGGCGCCCGACCGGGCGCGGGGGGTCACGCTCAACGGATGTTCAGCGTGCTGTCGGCGCCCTGCGGCCGGGCGCCCGCGACGGCGAGCATCGCGTCGAGCGGCCGCCGCAGCGGACGCACCGTGCGGGTGAGCAGCAGGTCGGTGTCGAGCCGGCCGCGGGTGACGGTGGGCGCGAACGGCGACCAGAAGGCGCCGTCGGCGGTGACGGTGAGCTCCGGCTCGAGGTCGAGGTAGCGGGCGACGACACCGAGCCCGCCCGTCTCAGCGCGGCCGCGCTGGAGGACGGGGCGGACGACGTGGTCGTCGTCGCTGACCCCGAGGCCGCGGTGCAGCTCGCACAGGCGGGCGAGCTCGTCGGCGTCCTCCTCCTCGAGCGTCGTGGCGATGCGCACCCGGATGCCCTGCGCGAGGAGCGCGGGCACGGCCTCGACGACGCGGCGGAAGTTGTCGGGCCCGCGCATCGCGTCGTTGGCCTCGGGCTCAGGACGGTCCAGCGAGATCTGCAGGGTGACGTCCGCGTCGCCGAGCGGGCGCATGCGCTCGAGCAGCGCGCGCTGGAACAGCGTGCCGTTCGTCAGCACCAGCACCGGCAGCACGCGGGACAGCTCGACGAGCAGCTGCGGCAGGTCGGGGACGAGGAACGGCTCGCCGCCGGTCACGCCGATGCCGGTGAAGCCGAGGTCCCGCGCCTCGTGCGCGACCTCGAGCATCGTGGCCGGGTCGAGCTCGCGGCGGGCCACCTTGGGCCCCGACTCGGTCAGGCAGTACGCGCACTCGAGGTTGCAGTGGTAGTTGCTGTAGAGCCAGAGCCGTCGACCGACGAGGCCCTGCGCCAGCGCCTCGACCGTCCCCGGTGCCTCGACCGTCCCCGGTGCCTCGAGGGTCACAGCCCCTCCCGGAGCAGGCGGTCGCGCACGTCGGGCGAGGTCGGCAGCGCCAGAGCGGTGGCGTAGCGGTTGAGCAGCACCGTCGTCGCGATGAGCAGGGTCAGCTCGACGACGCGGGCGTCGTCGGTGCCGAGGGCCGGCCGGGCGCGCTCGAGGTCGGC